>JABIBQ010000077.1 GCA_018652685.1 Candidatus Bathyarchaeota archaeon | reverse complement strand
TGTCCCCGGTTCCGTTGAGGTCGGCTATTACGTTGTGCGTAGACACGTCATGGTTCTTGTCACTTGTCTTGATCCTGACCTTGACGCTACCCTCTCGTGCTACCAGCCGCCTCAGGAACTCACCGTCCTCGAATGTAGTACCGATTGCGGGTACGATAGGTGAAACCCCACCTGTGACCTGGCCCTTGCCCGGTGAGCGGTTTGTAAATATCCATCCCCGTGCCCCGGCCAGTATGCTCCTGTTGAATTTCTCGGTCCTGTGGGGGTTCTTGACCATACCTGGTGGCTTGGCCCCTGAGACCATGACGATCTTTCCCTCGATCTCAGCCTTCCTCTTCTCATAGACGTCGATATGCCCCGCGCCCAGGTCAACCAGCTCGGTCTCCACCTCACCGGAGACGCTGTGTGGGAGGCTGATGACCTCAAAGCTCCTCTTGATGGGACTTGTTACCTCAAGGGTCGCAGGCCCGCGAGTCCAGCCGGGTATCCTAAACGTGTCGTAGCTCGCTTCAAGCCCGTACTCGGTAAGCTTCTCCACTATGTACTTAACGCTGCCAATGTCCCCAGGGGTCCCGGGAAACCTGCTTCCATAAACATCGCATAACACCTTCAGGTTGTCCATGATTCCCGAGCTAGTGTATATCTCGGATACTATCTTCTTGTCCACGTCGAGGTAAGGATTCTTCAAAAAACGCACCACAGAAACGATGCATCGTGGTTTTATAAAACTAGGGGAGGTTTACCAGGCGGAGTCCCGGTTCATCCATGCCTTGGTATCAGGGTGGATGTCGTCCCATTTGCGGACATACTCCTTGAGCCTGTCAGTTAACGCCACGGTCTCGTCGTAGCCCTGCTGCGCGATGAACGCTTCTATCTCAGCCTTGGACTTGCGTTTCACGTTCCATTTGTCTAGGTTTGCGACCCGGAACATGAAACGAGCATAGTTTGCCGCCGCCCTCCGGAGGTCCTCCTGCTTGATCTTGTCCAGTGTGTCGTACTTGGTGTGCCCGAAGGGGGTGACGAGTGAGACCTCTGGGTCTGCACCTGATGCGGTTGGCACTCCTTTCTGGAAGAACGGCCAGTGGTCGCTGTACGGGCTGACCCTGTGGATATAAGGCAGCTCAGCCTTCATTTCCTCAGCCCACTTGTCAACAAGTGGGTCCATGTCCGGCACGTCGTTAAGTATGAAGCCCTTCCTCCCATTGGCTCCACATGAGTCCAGATTGAGCATGAACCTACAGTCAGCTAGCTCTGACTCATGCTTCTTGACGTAGTAGTTGCTTCCCCAAAGACCCGTTTCCTCAGCACCGAACAACACGAACTTGAGGTTACGCTTGAGTTTGCCCTTAACCATAGCGATGGTCCTAGCCATCTCCATGACTGTAACGGCTCCTGACGCCGGGTCAAACGCGCCCTGACTGATATCATGCCCATCGTAGTGACTTCCCGTGAGCCCGTACTCTTTTCCTCCAGATGTTCCCTTGATTTCCGCGACCACGTTGTAGGTTTCGACCTCATGGTTCTTCCCCTCTGTTTTGAGCTTGATTGTCACGTCTCCGTACCGTTTGACGATGCGTTGTAGATATAGCCCGTCCTCATACCCGATCCCAATTGTGGGGACGACGGGGGTCATGCCTCCCGTGATTGGACCGAAACCTGGTGTCCTGTTCATGTAGATGAAGCCCTTCGCCCCCGCGAGGATGCTCCTGTTGTACTTCTCGCTCCTGTGGAGGTTCCGCTTCATTCCAACTGGGGTCGCGCTGGATACGAGAGCTATGTTGCCCTCCAGCTCGTCCTTGCGTTTCTCGTAGATGTCAATGTGACCTGATCCGAGGTCAATGAGCTTGGTCTCAATCTCACCTGAGATGCTTCCTGGGAGGCAAATTACTTCCAGCTCCCTCTTCACTGGGGAGATTACCTCAAGGATAGCTGGTCCACGCGTCCACCCCGGGATATTGTACCTCTCGACAGCGACGTCATCAACACCGTACTCCTCGAACTTGTCTTTCATGTAATTGACCGAGCCGATGTCACCGGGTGTGCCGGGGAAACGGCTGCCGTACACATCGCAGAGGGTCTTGAGAGTGTCCATTGCTTCACTGCTCGTGTATATCTCGGATACTATCTTCTTGTCCACGTCGAGGTATGGGTTGACCATCGCATTCACAGTACAGAAACCATGGTCTCTTGATATAACATTTCAACAAAAAAACAGGATACGGTCGTAGAAAGCTGAAAAAATATCGACCTAACATGACCCCTCTCCACAATTGATTCCTGTGCAGATTCATTCACGATCCCTATCCAGCAATAAGACCCTCGGATCTTGCATCCGTATCTGTATCTTTATATCGGAAATTGAGAGCTATTGGTCTATCCATGTTGGGCGGTGTCATAGTTTGGACTATATCAACAAGTTACGTGACAGTCTATCATTCCGCGGAAACGTTCCCGGGCTCTTCATAAGCGGCATCATAGAGTGCTCGGCCTGGCACATGTACGACATCGTCTGGCAGCCATATATGCTCAGCCTCGGTGGCTCAGTTCCATTAATCGGGCTGATAATGAGCATCTGGACGGCGTTCAACTCGCTGCTACAGCTTGTGACAGGTGAACTCGCCGACAGCAGGGGCAGGAAGAACTCCATGAACTATTACTACTTCTTTACAATCACGGGACTGGTGGTCGCGATTGTGGCGAGAAACTGGATGTATTTCATCGTCGTCAACATATTTTTCGGGATCGCTGATTCCCTGGAGGGACCGGCGTTCAGTCCAATGTTCGCAGAATCCGTGCCACCAGAGAAGATGGCCGTTGCCATGAGTATGATCATAATGCTTTGGAGCATTCCCGGTTTCTACGCAAAGGCGTTAGGAGGATACCTTGGCGACCGCCTGGGAGGTCAGCAGGTAATGTACATCGTTCTCGCCATGGTTGTCGTGTCAGCTCTGTGGTTCTACTTCTCCACCGAGGAGACGCTCACCGAGAAGAAGCCTTTCAGGCTCAGTGCCGTTTTGAGGAACATCAAGGGATTCGCAAAACCAGAGGGCAGGCTTTTGCCGTTCTACCTGGTCTCCATACTTGACAGGTTCGGGTGGCAGATCAACGCCGGTATACTGGTGACCATGTTCACCCAGGAATACGGATTCAGCCTCACAGAGATCGGTATACTGATGACCGTTGAGATGGTGGCCATGACTCTAGCGAGCATCCCGATAGGGAAGGCGTTGGACCGATACAGCAATAGGAACGGGGTCATGGCCGCGCTGGTTCTCAACGTAATAGTTTTCGGAGGGTACTCACTGACCTCCAGCTACGTGGCTTTGATAGCCCTCCAGCTGGTAAAGGGTGTCACCGTTGGCCTCTGGGACACCTCCATAATGCTCTACCAGAACAAGATCGTCCCGGAGAGGGAGAGAGGAAAGACATTTGGGAACATCAATGGCATCAAAGGGTTGGTCGCGATACCCGCCCCCTTTATCGGTGCGATACTGTTCGGCTACATCGGGTTCAAAGGGGTTTTCGCAACAAGTGCGTTCATCGTCGGGCTTGCCTTACTGGCATCAACTAGGCTGGTGGAGCCAAAACTCTAGTAGATAGCCCTTCTCCGCCCAACTATCTTCAGGAAACGGAATTTGTATTTTTCGTCCCCGCCGATGGAGTCAAACAGGTCCTTGTACTCCTGGCCAAGATCGGCAGCACGGGGGACCTGCCTTGGGGGATCATTGAAGCCCATCTCGTTCTTCAGCAAGTCAAAAATAGCTGGGTTCCCCATCGCTGGACGGCCCATCATCACGCCGCTTACCCCCATCTCCATCAACGACTGCACCTTCTCAGGGGTCTCGATGCCCCCGTTGGCGATGACTGGTATACCCCTGGCGGCCTCAACGCACTCCGGATACACCGAATCGTCCTCTGGCTCGCTTGAAGCCTGACCCGCGTGCTTCGCGTGGACCACGAAGAAATCAGGGTCCACCCCTCCCAGGTTGTTGAGGTACAGCTTGTTGTTCTTTTCGTGCTGGTTCAAGCCCAGTCTGATCTTGACGGACACAGTGTAACCGTGCCCCCTGATGAGCTTAACGAGCTTCGAGGTCTTAGTGGCCCTCTTCACCATGGCCGCCCCCTTCCCCTGCCTGATGACGTCCTTGCTTGGGCAGCTCAGGTTCAAGTTGAACCCTCTGAAGCCCTTGAACGGCCTGAAGCGTGTCAGGAAACGGTCAAGCTTGGCCTCGTTGCTTGATAATATCTGAATCTGGACCGGCGTTGAGTCCTTAGGCTCTATCTTCTGTAGCGAGCCCTTGTTATTGTTCAGGAAGCTGTTGACATGGGCCATCTCGGTGAAGGTCAACTCGGCTCCGTGCCTGTAACATAATGTGCGGAAGACGCTGTCGGAGTATCGCTCCAGGGAGGCTAACATGAACCTGAACAAGACAGGGCATAGAACGATTTGTTGAATAAAAAGATGGGTTAGAGGACCTCATCCCAGCTCCCCGAGATGCGACCGAGGTAGGCTACGGTCTCAGGGCGTAACGAGTTCCGCCGCTCCTCAAGGTATTTCTTGAGCTTGACCCCCAGGCGGACGGTCTCTTCAAGTCCCTGGGACGCCACAAGCGTGTCGATCTCGACCTGGTTCCTATGTTTGACAGGCCACTCGTCCGTGTTGGCTATCTTCAGTGCAAGGACAGCCGCGTTCCCGGCACACTCTCTCATCGCCCTGAGGTCAACCTTGTCGACGGTATCGTACTTGGTGTGACCGAATCCCCTTCCAGCCCTCTTGGCGGCCTCGTCGGGATCACCCATCGTAGCCGTCGGCACCCCCTTGAGCACAAAGGGCCAGTGGTCGCTGTAGGGACCCACCGACTGCCACATAGGCAGATCGGTCCCGATCTCCTTGATTACCTCCCCGAACAGCGGCTCCAGGCCGGGCCAACCGTGTAGGCAGAAGCCCTGCCTTCCAGCCCTGCCCGCGGCGTCAAAGTTCAACATGAACCTGACGTTCTTCATGAAATCAGGGTTGTCATCGCAGTATGCCCGACTGCCGAATAGCCCGATCTCCTCCGCGCCGAAGCAGATGAACCTCATGTTGTGCCTCAGGTGCTCCTTCTCCTTCACCAGCGCCCTACCCAACTCCATGACTATCGCGGCTCCCGTAGCGTCATCAAGGGCTCCCACGGCGATATCGTGCCCCTCATAGTGGGCACCGTAAATTACCCAGTCATCAGAACCAGAGGTTCCGGGAATGTCACCAACAACGTTCCACGTATCAACGATGACATTTGTACACTTTGTCTCCAGCCTCAGCTTGACCCGCCCTTTCCTCTCAAGCATCCTAGCCAAGTACATCCCGTCCTCGTAGCTCACTCCTATACCGGGGATGATAGGACTGATTCCCCCCGTCGGCGGCCCGTAAGCGGGGTAATGGTTCATGAATATCCAGCCAGCGGCACCCGCCAGGACGCTACGCTGGTACTTTTCGCTCCTGTGGAGGAAACGCTTCATACCACGGGGGTTTCCGCTGTTCACCATAACGATCTTGCCCTTGATCTCGTCAGCCAGCTCCTCGTAGATGTGGACAGGTCCCGCACCAAGATAGATGAGCTCGCCCTCAACGATTCCCTCGCTACTCATTGGAAGCGCGATACAATCGATTTTCTTCTGCTTCGGCTCTGTCACCTCAAGCTTACTCGAGTCCCTGATCCAGCTGGGGATCGTGAACTTTTCTAGGTGCACGTTCTGTAGCCCGTGGCCCTTCATCTTCTCAGCCATGTACTCACAGCTCGCCAGGTCCATGCCTGAACCAGGCCACCTCGCATCATACTCGTCACAGAGCTCTGTAACTACCTCAAGGGGCTCGACGCTACCGTAGATATCGCCTAGAACCCGTTTCACAAGACCATCCTTTGACGCCATAATCCAGTATGGTCAAGTGAGGAAATAGAGTTAACGGTTAATCGAAGAATTTAATGCAACGTACAAAGAAGGGGACGTGAAATGAATGTCCACTACAAGCGAGAGCTGGATGGAGTCAACTGGGGCGAGATGAAAGCCACACTCAGGGAGGACAGTTTCGATAACGGACGCACCGAGACGCAGTACAAATTGTCCTTTGAGAACAGTTTCTCGACCTGTATCGCATACATCGATGATAAGATCATAGGCACAGCAAGGGTGCTCTCTGACGGCGTTGGGAACGCCTACGCGATCGACGTTTGGACACTTAGCAAACACCGTAGGAAGGGAATAGCGACAAGAATGATGGAGCTACTGATAGAGGATCTGCAGGGACAGCACCTGTACCTACAGACGGACAACGATACGCTAGAGTTCTACGTTAGCTTGGGATTCAATAAGCGACCAACAGGAATGAATATCGTCATCGGGGATTATCTAAAGAGAAAATAAACCACATCAAGTCATCACCGGTTGATAGACTTATGTACACCGAGCCACCTCCTTTCTATGAGGCGATAATATTGGGTATGCGAAGTTCTAAAGCGAAGCCACTGACCAAGAAGGAAAGAGCCGAGAAGAGAAAGAAGAAAAAAGAGAAAAGGGCAGCAAAGAGATAGCGTCCCTCCTTAAGGCCATCCGAAGACTCTATACATAGGATTGGGTTTGAACCAATCCTCAAAGTTTCTATAATAAAAATAGGTTTAAAATAATACAAATACCAGCTCTAACCGAATTTAAGCGAAGGAAGGCCCACGCTCAAAGCTGTGCCCTCCCTTCATTTGCATGGTTTCCTCGGCGGGAAGTATCTCAACCAGCTCATAGTCCCTTGAACCCATGCCGTATTTTTCCCCGTACTTTGTGACGAGATACGGGTCCTTCATGGGGCCCCAGAGCCTCTGGAACGGGTGAAGGCCAGCGGACTTGTCCGTGTTCAGGTGCTTGAAATACGGCGGTATCTTGCTCCAGATCAGCTCCTCCTTCCCGATGAGATCAATGGAAGCCTGCTCAACAGCCACTATGTCCCGGCTGCCAACTATCCCTATATCGGGCACAATCTGGGGCTGCACTATTCCCATGCAGTCACAGGTAGGGGTCATATCCATGAGGAAATTGATGTGGAAGACCTTGTCCGAATCAAAGGTATCGAGAATTTTTTTCGAGCCGATGGCTATTATCTCGTGGAACGTCTCAAACCCCTCGGGGTCAATACTGAGACACCCAATATCCCCATCGGCCTCAATGCATTCCATGCAGTTGCCGTTGTAGCATTTCCCCCGGTTGATCTTCAGGTCATGTTCTTCCTTGTCGTACTTTATGTACTCGTAAGGGCAGGAACCCACTAGTTTCCCGGCGTGCTCAGGCGTACACTTCCCCGAGTCCCAGGAGACCGTGTTGAATACCCCGTGGATCTTCTTCCACCTGTCAGAGCCACCGTAACCGCCCACGCCTATGTTCTTCAACGCCGCCGCGTACCCGACGTTGTTCTGGGCCTTGGCATGGCTCAGGTTCACCAGGGCATCAGAATCGTGGAGGACACCAGCCATAGACATGGTTTCAATGTCCATATAGTTGATCTTGGTCTCGTACCCGTAGAGGTCCTTGATTCCCGCGATGGGGATAATGGGACATCCGCAGGTCTCCTGGGTGTACCCCCTATGGAACGCGTTGTACACCGAAGTGGGATTGTCCGTGATGTACGGAGAGGCCCCCGTCTCCTTGATCTTCTCTACCACCCTCCGCACGTAGAACGAGGGAATGGTCTGGGCCCCGTCCGTGAAGCCCAGGTGCATCTTCACCGCCACCTTGTCCTTGCTCGTCAGGGACGAAAAATCAAGGCCCTCAACGATTTTGTCAAGCTTGACCGCCAGTGATACGAACTGCGCAATCTGCCCGTGGTTTATTGAACCATAAAATACCCTAGAACTCATAAGTAGAAAGTTATTCCTCGCCCTAAAAACAGTGCGCGGGGAAAAGATGCTACTAACTCACACAGGATAACACCTAGAATAAAAAAATCCAGAATAACAACCTGCAGGTACCGCGGCTAGCCCATGAAGTAGTTCAACGCGAACATCACAAGACTAGGAATTAAAGAGATTAATACAGCCCGCCCCCCACCAACCTTGTAGTTCTCCTCAAGGCTCAGCGCCACCAGCGCGATCCCCGCCAGCGCCCACACGTTCATGAGGTTTGCCCCGACAACTGCTTTGACTAGCTTATTCGACAGATCCCTGTATGACACGAAGTAGCCGATGAGGCTCACCGAGTCCACAATCGATGCGTCAACCACACGAAGTACCTGGTTCAGCAGCGACGGGACAGACGCAAAACCGTAGAGCGCAAAGTACCGCTTCATTGAGCCGTCACCCCCCGAGAATTTGCCCAGGAGGTGAAGGATTAATCCAGTGATCAGCCACCCAACGAGAAGGGATACGCCTGCGGCCACCCCCGAGATTGTTCCCATGCTGCCGGCCATGGGGCCCACATCCACCCCCTGGAGCTGCGGCGCAAGGACATCAATAGGAATCTTTGCCATGTACGTCATAGTGCTGTACGTAGCAAACACAACCATGAGCATCACGATCACAAACCCCTTTGAAAGGTCGCCCTCGTCGACCGTAATGAAGATCTCCCTGGGCTTATACAACACGCCCATCAACTGCCCGAAAAAACCAGGTTTCTCACTCATGTCTCAACGCCTCCACGGGGCTCATGTTCGATGCCCTGTACGCCGGGTAAATACCAGATGCCACGCTTGTGACTATCGCGAACGCCACCACCTCTGCCCCTAATGTCAGTGATGAATCTGTTGGCAGGCTGATGAACCTGCCTATCACAGCCGCCAGGAAGTAACCGAAGGCCGCACCCAGCGTACCGCCTATCGCCCCTGTTAGCATGGCCTCGGACAGGAACATGAGCATGATATCAAGGCTCTGGGCCCCCACCGCCTTCATAGTCCCTATCTCCTTGGTCCGCTCCATGACGCTCACTGTCATTGTATTGATTATTCCGATGCCCGCTACAAGCAGGCTTATACCGGCTATCCCGCCCAGAACCGACTGGATAGTGCCTAGGACGGCCCCTACTGACTCCTGTGCGGAAGCAGCAGTAACCACGGACGCCCTGTCTCCCATCTTGTCCTCAATGCGCTCGGCAGCGGGGTCAACGACGTCTATGCTGTCGGCCTGCGCCAGGATGAAATCAAAATCACCGCC
>JABIBQ010000072.1 GCA_018652685.1 Candidatus Bathyarchaeota archaeon | reverse complement strand
GCCTCACCATGTTCAGGCCGTACTCGGGGAGATCCATTATCGCGGCGCTGTTTGATGCATGTTTGATGGGGATACTGATACCGCGCTCTGATAGCAGTTTAAGGAACGTCTTGAACGAGTCGAACTGTTTTACAGTATAGTTTTTGTCTTTGGAGTCGGCAAGCGCGAAATGTGTGAATATTCCCTCGATGTTGATGTTGGGTAACCGGTTAATCTCGCTGATGGTGGTCAATGATGCTTCGTCTGTCTGAAACCCGATCCTTCCAAGCCCAGTGTCAACCTTGATATGGATATCCGTTGTCACACCCAGTTCATCAGCGGCATGTGACAGAGTTTCTGCGACCTCAACGGTGTAGACCGTGGGAGTCACGCTCCACCTGAGGATGGCCCCCGCTTGTCCCGGTGAGGTGTACCCAAGGATAAGCACAGGGGAGGATATCCCTGCCCTGCGTAGTTCAATAGCCTCAGACAGGGTAGCCACCGCCAGCGAATCGGCCCCGTTCTCAAGGAACAACTTGGAACACTCGACCGCTCCGTGCCCATACGCGTTCGCCTTAACAACAGCCACCATCATCGACTCGCATGGCACAATCTTGCGTATGGCCTCGATATTGTGGCGGAGGGAGTCCAGGTTGATCTCCGCCCAAACAGGCATCACAGGGGCTTGCATGTTGACTTTGTTAGCTGTTTAACGATAAATAGTTTAACTGCTCCCCGATTCACGAATCCCGAAGCAAGCGCTTCGGTTTCAGTCTCTTCGATCGGGGAGGCCGTTGAACTGGTCGGTGAAAAGCTTAGGCTGGGGAATGCTTATCTTCTATCCCACAGAGCACATGAGTTCAGGTTGCCTGATTAGGTTCAGCCGTAAGTTTTTCAATGCCCCCCGTAGATATAATGCCATGCTACAGAGCACATTATACACTCTGATCGCGACCTTTTTGGTCAGCCTATCATCATTTATCGGTATCTTCACGATCAGTCTGAACGAGAAGACTCTACACAAAATGCTCACAATCCTGGTCGCGTACTCGGCGGGAACGATTCTAGGAGCAGCGTTGTTCGACCTCCTTCCAGAGGCTATAGAACTGGTAGATGAGGCCCTGGTTTACCCGATAATCGCATTCGGGTTCGTATTCTTCCTACTTCTTGAGCGAACCCTGTACTGGTACCACGGCCATGGCCACGGGCACGAGTTTGAGCACAAGGATGCAGTGACAAAAGATTTCGCGTACCTGAACCTCATCGGGGACTTTATCCATAACTTCATTGACGGCATGATTATCGCGGCAAGCTTCGCAAACAGTATGACTCTAGGGATCGCATCAGCAATCGCCGTCGTGTTCCATGAGCTACCCCAGGAAATGGGAGACTACGGAATTCTGATATACGCCGGGATGGAAAAAAGGAGGGCATTGATCCTCAACTCTCTTGCATCTGTCTCAGTGGTGGTGGGGGGATTATTCGGCTCATTCTTCCTAAGCATGGTCGAAAACCTTGAGGGTTACATGGTAGCCTTCAGCGCCGGGGCCTTCATTTTCCTCTCCGCTAGCGAGCTCATACCAGAGATGCACGAGGAGAACGACAGGAGCAAGGCGTTGATACAGCTATTTGTGCTGATCCTAGGCATGCTAACCATTTACATGCTTGGAGTCTGGCTCCCCCATGAGTAGCCCTATAAGCCATAACTCAAGTTGAACTGTGAATGAAGATCGTTAAGGCCGACGAGGAAGGGCTAAGGGCAACCGCGGCAACCATGAGAAACGGGGGAGTGGTCATCTACCCAACCGAGACGGTGTACGGGATAGGGTGCCTACCCAGCGACCCCGACGCAACGAAGAGGATATGCGAGATCAAAGGCAGGGCGGAGAACCCGCTCCCATTAATCTGCAGCGACATTGAAATGGCGAGAAAGATATGCAAGTTTAACGTAACCGCCGAGAAGCTGGCGAAGGCGTTCTGGCCAGGCCCGTTGATGTTCATCCTGCCATCAAAAGTCATTTACCCTATGTGGGTGAGCCATGGAAAGAAAACAATCGGTCTTAGAGTACCCGGTTCCGATGTTTCTAGAAAGCTTACGGAACTGGCAGGGGGCGTGATTGTAAGCACCAGTGCCAATAAAGCGGGTGAGCCACCAGCTACCACCGCCAAGGAGGCTCAAAGTCAAACAGGTTTCAAGGTAGATCTTGTTCTCGATGGCGGCCCGTCGACTGGGGGTCAGTCGTCCACAATAATTGATCTGAGCGGCAAAGAGATGTGGATACTTAGAAGCGGACCCATCACTGGCACCCAGATAATGGAAGCGCTGAAACGCTAGAGCTTCCAGCCTTTTTCAACAAGGTACGCGATACTCTGGTTCTCTGGTGTTCCAACCGCCATTGCCACTGGCTCACATTTAGTCCTGAACACATACATGGTGGGGCAGGGCACTGGGTTCTCAGTCATTGTTTCCCAGTTGGCCATACCTTTGGCCACAATGAGGTCAGCCTTGTTGTACCTATCTATGAACCACTGGGGTGACAAGTCGAGCCTGATTCCGATGGCATCTGCTCCCGTCGTTATTAACTCATCAGCTGCTTCGTCCATCCCAACCATTAGGGCATCCTCCATCAACGCGTCGTTGAGCGCAGGTGCACCATTCTTGACGGCAACAGTCACTCGTGCGCCTAGCCTCCTCAGCTCCTTGACAAGAAGGGTGTCAAGGGCGATCTCCCCCGCGTTGTCGGTAAGGTAAAGCAGGTTCGTGCCTTCCTTGATCATTGATTTCAACTCGTCGGTGCCGTCGATATACAGAGGATTATCGAGGAACTCAAGGGCGTCCTCAAGGTTCGCATTTACCTCGGGAAGATCATAATCGATGACGTTACCGAGGCACGCAATCTTTATGGCGGTCCTGAGCTTCTCGTCGTCCTCGGTCTCGTCGAGCCTAGCTTTCAAACTCGGTAGAATTGATAGCGCCAGTTCATTCTCCTTGATCTTACGCTCCTTGTACGGGTCCTGACAGCCCGTTATTCTTGTAATCAGCACCCCTCTATCGTTACCGAGGATTGAAGGGATGGTGTCGGGACCGAAATCAGTGCCCATGAGAGTCAACATGGCGTCCATTGCCTCGAATCGCTTCGCCTCATCGTCTGTGCTGAGCTTGATCATATTGTAGCCCCTGTGGAGGAGGCAGTAACCGCAACGCGAGCCGACCTTCAAAGTAATCAAGGGCTCATAATCCACGTAATATAAAAAGGATTCAAGGTGTATAGGTGGCATAATGGACTATAACATACTGGCAACCACGGAGAAGATCACCATGAGCGCGGCCAGCAGCCAGCTATGGATGAACCTCAGGGCCATAGGCGACCCCGAGCCAAAGGTCAGCAGGTCGAGGATCAAGGGCATAGTGATGGCCGAGACCACGCTGAACCCCATCGAGGCCATCATAAAGCTCAGAGAGCACATGGAGTCAGATGTTGACAGGTACGAAAGGCTCTTCAGGATCTTCCCCATAGTGGCCAGAGTGCCTACGGAGGTTGAGGACATCGTGGAAGAGGTCAAGAGGCAAGCGGGCGTCATCGAGGAGGGCCAAAAGTTCAGGATAACCCTTGAGAAGAGGGAGACCGAGTTCCGCAGCCTAGAGATAATCGACCCCGTTGCCGCCATCGTTGACAGAGAGGTTGACCTGAATAACCCCGACTGGGTTATACTCATCGAAGTCATGGGAAAGATGACTGGAATATCGGTGATGCCTCCAGAAGGAATGCTAAACGTCCAGAAGGAAAGATACGCCCTATCTACGAAGGCTAAGTAGGGACCCTTTTTCAGATATCAGACTTGCAAGAGCCTCGCTTCTATCTGCCCCAACGGTATCAATGGCTGCTTCGGTTATCCCATAGAGTTCTTTGATAGATTCATACTTCTCAGGGGTAATATCAAGGACGGAATCATCAACGATACCCAGGCTCGATGCGATAGCTTCCGAGAGCTTGTACTCCTCGTTCGTTGAGAGCACGGCTACCGCCACAGCCTCCGTTTTCTTTGACACACCGATAAGCCCGATCGCCTTATTGATCTGGTTCTCGCAAGCAGCATACAGCAACATCTCCACGTTGAGGTTGTTACTGATGTTGAGGCCGTTCCTTATGGCGTAATCGGCATTCGCAGCCGCATAATAGATGTGGTTAGGCCCAGCAATCTTGTCAGCATCGAAAAGCTGGTACTTGATACCATCAGCAAGCACATCAAGCTCCTTGAGAATCTCATTGATATCCTGCACGGACACGCCTCTTGCCCCAGTGACGGTCAATTCGAGCTTCGATTCGGTTATCCTGTAAGTGTATGGCATCCCTGTTCACCAGTGTTGCTTTTTTCCTACCATTGGGAGTGGTTTAAACGTATCTCAAGTGGATGGTAATCTTTTTACACATCAAATGGCTCAACAAGTTTAGACCAATTACAGGTTATTACTATGTCAGATTACGAAGATGAACCCCAGATGAAAATCGGGGATTTGAAGAGTTTTTCAAGGAAGGTTTACACGGTCGCCAAGGTCATAAGCATCGGCGAGGTCAGAGAGGTTACCTCTAGGAACGACAACACCTCTCACCAGGTATGTGAGGCGCTAATCGCCGACGACACCGGAAGTGTCTACCTGACTCTGTGGGATGATAACATCAGCCAGATCGAGGAGGACATGATCCTCAAGCTGGACAACGCCTATGTCAACGTGTTCAAGGCCAGCATGAGATTGAACCTAGGCAGGTACGGAAACTTCACCGTACTTGAAGAGGCTCTCTTCGATGAGATAGACCTTGAGAACAACGTCTCGGCACAGCAGGTCGAGTACGAGAACAGAAGGCCATTCGCCCGAGGCCGAAGCAGAAGATACTAATCTTCACCCAATTTTTGCCAGCACATCTTTTATGCTATGAAAAGCCCAGAGGGTACGTTGATTCAATGAGCAAGATAAGAGTGGGAATTCCCAAACTGGGTTTCAGCGGCAATCTAGGAAGATCAGAAGATGATCAGGGCCCCAAGACGATGGAAGAGGGGGGAATGATTCCCATGCTAGAGGAAATGGGATGTGAGATAGTGGAAAGCGTCTACGCGAAACTGAGCCCAGAAGAGGAGAAAGTCTACGGCGCGAGGCTCAGGTTGGGGCTCGCCAGCAGTAACTTGGCAGATATAGTGGCCAAGCAGATCCAGGAAGGGATACTACCCATTGGACTGATGGCTAACTGCAACGGCTTAATGGGAATGCTAGCCGGCCACCAGAGGGCAAGCGGTTCATGGAAACCTCTCAGGGTCGGTCTGATATGGATCGACGCCCATGGTGACTTCAACACTCCCGAGACGAGCCTTAGCGGTATGATGGGAGGGATGCCCGTAGCAATCAGTACGGGACTTTGCCTACACCACATCCGACGAGCTTGCGGTATTGATCCACCACTCCCAATCAGCTATGTTACCATGGTAGGAGTAAGAGACACCGACCCATGGGAGCAGAATCTCATAGATACACATGGAATACCTCAGATCTCAGTCGCGGACCTGAAGGAGGGAAGCCCCAAGATTTACGAGGAGATGGAGAGGCTGGCCGCACTGACGGACATAATCTACGTCCACGTTGACCTCGATATACTTGACCCTGATGATATCCCCGGGGCAAATCTACCGGTGGAGAATGGCCCAACCGCAGACGAGCTGGGTGATGCATTAGAAATCATGTTCAAGCACCCGAAAGCAGCAGGATACGGTATGGCATCTTATCCATGGAGAAGAGACCTTGAACGAAAAGGATTGAAATCGGTGTACAGACTCGTCGAGGGCGTCATCAAAGGCGTGAAAAGCAGGGACTAAAATCCCTCAACAAAAGGAAACCTGAGAGGGTTTAGATCACGAACTCTTCGTGCTCTACAGCCCTATTTTTTATCCCAAGCTTAGCGACTGACAGCTTGCGACCGCCGTGGAGCTCAACCTCGGCCTCTCCGGCGCAAAGCGCGTCCGCCACTCTACCTATTGCATCCCCTTTCATGATGCCGCTGCCGCTCCCGCATCCAACGTAGACGAACCCTTTCTCGCCGTATATGACGGGGGTCTCGTCGAAGCTGTTGATGGCGTATTGTCCCGCCCAGCTGTTCATGGGCCGTACGTCCTCGAACTCGCCGAAGTACATGACCAGAGCGTGGTAGATATTGTTGGTGTAGTAGTCGTCCTCGGCCTGGGGGTCTTCCTCCAGCTCGAACTTCCTGGGGAAGGTATCCGCGCAGCCGAGCCAGATGCTCCCCTCGGAGAGCTCAGCTTTCAGGAATATGCCAGCGGTGGGCAGGACGATAAGGGGAAGCGCGTTCTCGTGGTTCAGTCCCTCGGTCCTCATGACGGGCTCTAGTTTTGGATCCTTGAAAGCGAAAAGCTGCCTCTTTTTTGGCCTCTGGAAACTGTCGAGACCGACAGGATCCATGAGCTGGTGAGCCCACACCCCGCATGCAACTACTGTTGTTCCAGCAGTTATCTCGTCATCTGATGTCTTGACACCCGAGATCACCTTTTCCTGCCACACGAATGGCTCTCCAGGTATCTCCAGCTCCATCTCAGGCTTCACTATGAGCTCGGTGGCCTCGGTGTTGTACTTGACCTCGCCCCCCAGCTTCAGGAACTCGGCCTCATAAGCCCGAACAAGCGCATCCGCGTCGAGGCTGCCACATTTCCTACCATAGACCCCATAGTCAACGTTTTTGAGCCCCAGCATCTCTGCCTCCTCGTCGTCCCCGAAATCAGTCATCAGCGAGGGAACCTTGGCCTCAATCTCCTCCCTGTTGTAGACCTCCAGCTCGACACCTCTCTCCTTCAAACCCTCGACCGCAGGACGTATCTTCTCGTACTGCTCCTCGCTGAATAACCAAAGGTAACCGATGGACTCCATTTTCAGTTTGTGTCCCAGCTCCTCCATATGGAAGAAATAATCGATGCTTGAATCAGCCAGAAGATAGTTTGTCTCGCTAGTGAAGATGTTCCTAAACCCGCCCTCGCTCTTGGCACTGTTGCCCTGCGCCGGACCGCTGTACTTGTCAATAACCACAATTTTCTTGGACGGGTCCCGTTTCTTCATGTAATATGCCGTTGAGAGGCCCATTATACCTGCCCCGATCACCAAGGTGTCGCATTCCATACCGACAGAGTTTCGTCGATCAGATTTAATCTTAATTGTTAAGAGACGGGTAGCCTTCGACTACAGACTGTACTTTCATCAATCCCCATGCCACCCGACGGTGCGTCTGGCTTAATACATTAAATATAGTTGATGCTTTCGCTAGATGACTGAGTACTATACGGGGCAGGAACTGCTAAACCGGTACACAACGGAAAATCAGCTCTCCACTGGGAGCCCTGAGCTGGACAAACTGATAGGGGGCATCCAGCGTGGGCTGTTCTACTTCTTCTACGGCGAGAAAAAACTCATGGAGACGCTGTTCCAACATATGACCACGCGGGCACTTGCGGCCAATGAGAAGGGAAAACCCGTGGTAGTCTACATGCTCATGGGCAACTACAGGAAGGAACGCACCAACCTGGGTCTTGAGGAGCTAGCCGAGCTGGTCGAGGATTCAGGATTCCACATGTGGGAGGCATTGAAGCGTGTCCAAATATTCACAGCAAGCTCAGCAGACCAGCAGGTGCTCCTGGTTGAGGGGCTGATACAACTCCTCAAAGAGGAGAGCAACGTGAGCCTGGTGATCCTGAGGGGAATATACAAGCTGGCTAAAGACGACCCGCGGATCAGGAACCGCCACGTTGTCTACGAGGAGATCCAGATGTCCATCAACAGCCTTAGGAATATCTGCGCCGAGAAGCGGATACCCATAGTGGCATCAGGCCGCATCAGCGAGGAGAAGACCAAACTGAAGCCTATGCCAGAGAGCAGCATGTTCCTGAGACACTGCGCCAACATCATCATCTATCTCAGGGAAAGGAAAAAAGGGGCCAAGTACAACAGGGCGTTCCTCGTCGACCACCCTCTGAAGCCTCTGGGCTCAGTCGAGTATCATTACGTTGTTGATTTCAAGATGGGAAGAGAAACAAAGCCATTCAGGATGAGCTACCAGGAACTGGTGGACAAGCTCAGGAAGGAGTTCCAGGACCCCCTCAGAAGTGAGAACAGGAGAACGGCCTTCGACCTGCTGATACAGGCATGGTCGGACGAGCTAGGGGCTATGAGCTACGCCGAGTCGTTCAAAATGCTGGACTTGATGCTCATGATCTCGACGCTGGAGAATAGGAGCCTACTGGATAAGATGACTAATCAACTTGAGGTAGTGAACAGGAAACTCAGCAGGCTTGAGGATGGGCACGTGTGAGGCACAAGGGCTGGCTATTAGACCCTTATATCAGGGAGCGAAACGTGGTCTACTGGTTCAAAACCACTAAAGGTGAATCCATCAAGGTCGAGGAAAGGCACAACCCGATAATCATAGCCAAGCCCAAACCCGAGTACACCGTTGACAACCTGGTCTACCTCTTCGAGGAACATCCCTTCGTGATCTCGGCGAGCCCCGTTACGCGCTACACATCAATCCATAGGGAGGATAAGGCCCAGTACGTCGAGGTGAAGGTAGACATGGGCGACGACCTGGATGAGGTTGTCAGGTATGCTAATAGGCTGCGTGAGGTTGAAGAGCTGTTCAACATCGGCCTGATTCCCATCCAGTGGCACTTCATATACCGAGGCATCCAACCCAGCACACTCTGCGAGTTCACAGAGGAAAAAGGACGGTTAACATCAATCGAAAAGATCGATGACAGTGAGTGGCTTGAACCGCCACCGTGGAAAACCATGAAATTGGGCATATCAGACGGATACGAGGTATCGAAGGTCCAGATCACTGATGAACACGGGGAGACCGAATTACTCGATGGGCGGGAGGGCGTTATCCTACAGCATCTCAACGAAGCGATACTGGAGCAGAACCCCGATATCATAGTAATGGATGATCCTCGTTCGGCCACAAAGCACCTGGTGAGTAGGGCAAGAAAGAGGGACATCGACCTCAGGTTTGGCAGGGGGGGCGAGAGGTTCAGGGGCAGAATACTTCTGGGGTCTAGCAGCTACAACAGCGTCGGGCTGGTGGGGCTCGTGGAGCGGGCGAGGTTCACGTATGCCCCCATCGGAGTCTCAGCAGACTGGGAACCGGGGAAGACCATTGACAGCAGGCAGTGCGCTGAGGCGGTCAAGATGGGCGTAGTTGTACCGGGTATGAACGGTGGTTATGGGTTCAAATCCAGCGCATGGGACATGATCAGAAGTGATAGAGGAGGTATGATATTCAGCCCCAAGGCTGGGCTCCACGAGAACGTGGCCGCACTTGACTTTGAGAGCATGTTCCCCAATATCATAATCCATAGGAACGTGAGCTACGAGACGGTGACCGAGGACGGGATTGACACGTCAAAACCCGGTTTCATGGGGGGGTTCATGGGAGAGTTTCTCACAAGGCGGCTCATGTTCAAGCACGACAGGGCAAAATACTCGAAGTATAGCGATGAGTGGATGTGGGCCCAGCAAAGGCAGGCTGCTTTGAAACTGATGCTTGTAGTGGTCTACGGGTACAGCGGCTGCTACTCCAACAGATTCGCCAATGTCAGGGTCTTCCAGGAGATCAACAGGGAGGCGAGGAAATGCATGGTACACGCTTTGAGGGTCGCACAAGGCGACGGTTTTGAGGTAATCTACGGACCATTTGACTCACTCTTTGTCAAGAAGAAGGACGCGTCTAGGCAGGATTACACCGAGCTTTCAAACCACATCACTGAGGAAACGCTGCTGCCCATAAACCTAGATCATCACTTCAAGTACTTGGTTCTCCTGACCAAGACAACAGACCCCATGGTTGTAACAGCAAACAGGTACTATGCCAAACTCATGGACGGTGACCTCTTCTACAGGGGAATCGAGCTGAGGAGACACGACACGCCGAAATTCATCAACAATATGCAGACGGAGATGCTGAACACCATGTTCAGGCACGAGACAGTGGAACAGGTCAGGACGGGGGGGTTGCAGGAGGCCCATGACGTGGCGGCGAGAGCAATAACCAGGATCAGACTAGGGAAGGTTGACCCCAGGGAGCTCATCATATCAAAGCGACTCAGGAGGGAGCTCAAGGAGTACAAGTCAAGGCAGCCCCACATAGTCGCGGCGATGCTGGGCAACGCCACCAACATCTCTGAGTACATACTGTTGAACGCCGAGAGCCCCAACCCTATGCTCAGGGTCCTGCCGAAATCCATGATAGATGACGCGCATAGAAAGTACGACAAGAAAAAATATGCCTCCATGGTGAGGCGGGCTGCATGGAATCTGCTGCGACCATTCGTCCCTGGCGAGAGGAGCATCGGGACAAGACTATACGAGAAGACCAACTTGGACTCCTTCGCCTAGTTATTTAATACCAGTAAACGTACTTCTTCGCCATGTCTGGTAACTGGTGGGATATTCTACCCCGAAAAGCGTACACAAACCTCGAAAAAGTGGAGACGAAACAGCCCTGGTACTCGGTATATAGACTCCATGACTGGCTCTACTGCATCTACGAGGACGGCCAGTACGACGAGGCGGTCATGTATCTCGTAATCGGAGAGAAAGAGGCTATTGTCATCGACGGAGGCACAGGCATAGGCAGACTTGACCTGCTCGTGGAAGAGTTGACAAACAAGCCATACTACCTCGTGCTCACCCACACCCACAACGACCACATCGGAGGATGCAAGCACTTCAACGACATAGCCCTCATGAATTCACCTCAGGGAAGGGAGAGCGCAGCAAAGGGACTGGGCAAGGAAAAGATGGGCGAGATTATCCAACCCGGCTACGTGTGGAAGGATTACCCCAAAGGCTTTGACCCTGACAGTTACTGCGCGCCCCCCTACACGGTGACCCGTTGGCTCAAAGACGGGGATATCATTGACCTAGGGGGGGGAAAACTAGAAGTATTGTACACCCCGGGGCACAGCAACGACCACGTCTGCCTCCTTGACAGAGACGCCCGATACCTTTTCACGGGGGATCTCTACTACACGGGCGGGGTCACGAGCTATCTCCCATGGGGGGACCACGACCAGTTCATCGACAGCTGCAGGAGGCTCGTTGATCTAGCCCCCCACTACGACTGGCTTATGTCAGCACACAACGAGCCCAACGTGGAGAAGGAGCAGATGAAGGAAATGTACGAGGCAGCGGTAGCCATCAAGGATGGAACAGCCACCGAATACAGGGAGAGCAGATCGGTCGCCGTCAACTATGACCTCAAGGTCAGGAGGTACCAGTTCGAGAGGTTCAGCCTGACGGTCAGGGACTCGCTGTGACAAGCTGAGAGGCGGCGAGAAAATATAGTTACCCCCACCACATTGAAAATATTTATTCTCGTTAGTACCAGTTGTCGGAACGAGAAAAGGGATTAGTGGACGACGCCCAGGCGGTTCAACTCGTCTCTGAGCACGTCCGCCGTCTGCTTAAAGCCGGTCTGCTGCTCCACGTACTCATCGCCGCTGATAACGCCTTGCTTGAACTGGCTGTCCAGACCAGCAAGGGTTGTCTCTATCTCGCTGACCCTCTGCCTCAAGTGATCTGCGTAGTCACCGGAGTGACCTTCATGGGACTCAGCGGTAGGGGAAACATCGGCCTGTACAACGCCGTCGTTTATCCTCAATATCCTGTCAGAGACCCTTGCGATGCTTGGGTCGTGGGTAACCATGATGATTGTCTTGCCAAGCTCCTTGTTCACCTTGCGTAAGTACTGGACGACAATGGCCGCGTTCTCGGTGTCAAGCTCCCCAGTGGGCTCGTCAGCAAGGACCAGCGGTGGGTCGTTAGCCAGTGCAGCCGCGAGGGCTATTCTCTGCTGTTCCCCGCCGCTCAGCTCACCTGGCTTGTGGTCCTTCCTTTCCAGCATACCCACCACGCCAAGCAACTCATTGACTCTCGCGTTCCTCTCCTCGGCCTTTATGCCGAGAGCAGCCATCGGTAGCTCAACGTTCTCGGCTGCTGTGAGGGTAGAAATTAGGTTCATGTTCTGGAATACGTGGCCAACGGTCTCCCGCCTAAAGTTAACCAGTTCACTGACATTCATGCCAGTGAGGTCGGTCTCGAAGACCTTGACGCTTCCAGCGGTAGCCTTGTCAAGCCCACCGATGATGTTTAGCAAAGTGGATTTTCCACTGCCTGAAACTCCGATGATGGCAACCATCTCGCCCCTTCGGACGTTCACGTTCAGGCCCCTAAGAGCCTGGACCTCGATGTCGCCTAGCTTGTATATCTTAATCAGATCTCTTACGATAACCGCGTTTCTTGTACTCATTTTTATTCCTCCAGTCTTAGATCCGGCTCCGCCGAGATCCTGTTAATTGCCACCACTATAGGTACAATGGTGGACACGATTATTAGCCCGATGATGGCCCCTAGCTGTACTATTGCACTGGTCGGGAATACCACCCTGTAGCTGAATATGAACCCAAGCGTGTTGTTAAGCAGGTTCACCACACCGTACAGCGTAATAATGCCCACAAAACTACCGAGGGCTATTGCAAATATGTCCATCCCTAGGTGCTCCGTGAGCATCGTAATCGCCAGCTGACGCGGGCTATAACCCCTTATGACCATGATGGTAAGCTCCTTCCTTCTGCTGCGGATCATTGTAGTAATTATTAAAACCACCCCAACAGATGCAACCAGCCCCGCAAAGTACGTTCCAAGAACCTGAATATGCTTAGGTCCAGACAATAAAACGTTGTTAAGTGCATACCTCTGGTTGATCTCAGCTACATCGACGCGTTGAACGTCTAGGTCAATATCCTCCAAGACGATTTTGATGGCATCGACATCGATGCCGGGTTCTAGGTTCAGTACAATTCTCCTTTGGTCGATGTACCGCTCCTTGATCTGCTCCATGAAAGTGTGGCTTGCGAACATCATTGGATTGCTCGGGATGTAGTTGTCCGTTGTGATCTTTCCGTAGAACCCAACGATCCGGACCTGATATGTTCGACCGGCCGTCTGAATCAACATAGTGTTGTTCACGCTGAGTCCCAGTGCCTGTCCTGCCCCATATTCGAGTATAGCCCCGTTTTCAAGAGCATCCATTTTTTTGAACATGTTAGGATCATTAGCGAATCCCAGCGGTAGGAAAGCAGTCTCCTCCCAGACAAGGGGATCAATCCCTCGTACAGGTATAACGCCTAGGCTTGTATCCGGGTTGAAGAGCACCTCTATACTCGCCGACTCAACTCCGTCTAATTCAAGTATCTTCTCAAGCACCTGTTCGGACTCTTGCCCCTCAAAAAGCCAAACAGCGGCATCCGCTCCAACCGCGAAGTTAACTGCAGAGCCTAGAAAGTCCTCGCTCAAGGCGACGTTTCCGATGACGGTGAAGCTGTAACCTACAATGAGAGCTACCATGAATGTCGAGGCTGCCGTCCTCTTCAGGTTCCTCCTGCTGCTTAGAGCGGATAGCTTGGCGACATCCCCCACGAACATTCCTGCAAACTTCGTGAGCAGGGTCTGATACCAAGGAGCATACTGGACAAACAGCTTCGTGAATCCCCAGAAAAGAAGGATTGGAGAGATATAACTGAGCATATAGTCAGTGCCCCACCATGTCTGGAATATCACGTTAATGACAAGATTGCTAGTGGATGGCCTGAACTGCTCCACGGTTATACCCAGATAGATCATCAATGTACGGTATAGACCTAAGGATAGAGCGAGCATAGGCTCAAAAATTGAGAACTCGGCCTCATCGTCTGTAATGTGCTCCCTGAGAGCCTCTACCATGTTAACTTGAGTCGCCCTCTGTGCTGGTCTGTAAAGAGAGATAAGTGAAAGAGCAAGTGTGAAAGCAAATACCGTCCCGACGGTTATCGGTGATATTGAGGAAATCAAGTCAACGACCCCAACGTCTTTGATAATGAATGGAAGTACAAGGCTACTGCCTATCAGACCAACAAATCCTGCGAAAACAGCCACGACAAACCCTTCAAACAGGAGAATGTACAAGATCTGCTTGTGGTTCATTCCACGGGTCAAAAGGAGACCGATCTCCCTCTTCCTCATGCCGAACAAAACCTCAGATATTGTCAATCCAAGGTACCACGCGGTGAAGAATACTGGAAGACTGACTATGATCGTACTAGTCTTCATCTGATCGGAGTTGTTCTTGATGGAGTACAGCATCTCGCCCAAGAAATTTCTGGGTGTGAAGTAGAACTCCGCTCCCTCTGAGTTAATTTGCTCGGTAATGGCATTGATGGTCTCCATTGAACCGTCAAGATCCCAGGGGTTGACAAGCCCTTCTCGGTCTAGTGAGATAAGGGCCACGCCGAACTGGTCACTTACAGGTCTCCGCTCATCCACGAAGATCTCCTCCATGATATCCATGTAAGTCTCCTCGCTCATCATCACCAAATTGTAGCTCGGACGCTTCTGGCTTGGATCGTTTTTACTGAACAGGCTCTGAAGATAAGCCTCGTACCTGCTGACAAAAAGCGTCCATTCCTCGTCCTCAACACCCACAGCATCCGCTAATGGGAGCTTGAATCGCCTCATCTCGAACCCAGGGGGACTTTTCCAGAGGTAGGTTTCCAGCTCTATAATCACGGTACCATTATCAACGAAAAGAGGTGAGTCTGAGGAGCTGGAGTCAAAGTATACCATACCGTGTTCAAACTGATCAACTCCCACAAGACCCTCGTAGAATATGGAATCATCAGGGATGGCTACCAGATAGACGCCTTCAATCGAGGTATTAACGGTCCCAGGCTCGAAAAGTCGAACCGGGGTCCGCATGAAATAATCTAATCGTTCAACGCCTTCAACGGGTCCGAAGAATTCGTCTATCTCGGATATCCGGGTCTTTGTAATATTCTTGTCAGGGGCCATGGATATGATATCGTATGGAGCTGACTCAAACACCTGATCCAAGGATTTTGCGCCTATTACATCCGCTCCCTGAAGAATACCCGCGAAAAGGGTCGAGGCAAGCGCGACGCTTAGGAAAAGAGACAGGAAGAGTCCTTTACTCCTAATAATCCGTTTTATGGCGTAATTGAACATCTCTAAACAGTCGCGGCACCTGTTTAAAAAAACTTGCTAAAATAAAGGTAATCAAGAAAAAAAGTAACAGAAACTGTCGTTTCTTTAAATACTAATGTTTATATCGACTGCTCTGTTTTCACCTCCAGTGAATTTAATGTTCCAATTACTTGGACAACTATTACAACAAGATAGCGAGATCGGGATGATACTGCAATCACTGTTCAGTTTTGCTTTTATCATATACTTATTCTACGCACAACGTATCCAGGCCATGACCATGCTGCGTCAAATAGAGACCAGCCTCCGAAAAGTCAAGAGCCTCCGTGATGACGGACGAAAAATCGCGATCGAGGCCATCAAGAAATTCGGCAAGCCCGAGAGGGACCCCACGCCACAGGTCGAGAGGTTCATGGATCACTTTATGATCCCACCCATCAACATGGATCCATCTGGTGTGGTACAGAAGCTTGGAAAGATAATCAACGTGAGAGAGTTCACTTTCGAACGTGAGGTAGCCCAGATGGCCCCTGAGGCAACTCCAGCTCAGAGGAACAACTTGGAGAACCTGCTTGAAGCGGGACTTGCCTTGAACATCTTCTACAAAGTCATTAGGCACTATTACCTGATGGGCAAGAAGACCATGAACATCTACGTTATCATGCAAATCCACATGATCCTACCCCAACTAATCCAGCAAATCGAGGCGTACAGCGCAGCGTTACAGGCGTTCAGGGACGGTATCCCTATCGGGGACACAGTTGGACCAATCGTGGCAGCAAAGCTACTTGACGGCGCAGAGGTCTACGAAGTGGCAAAGGAGATGGCCGCAGGTGAGATCGATTACGAGGGACGCAGGATCATCATAACCAAGGCTTGGGGACCAGGCGGAAGCGTCGGGAAGCCAGGTGACGCCATCCGGAACATCCTTGACAAGGAAAAAGGAAAGGTCAAGATGTTAATCACCGTTGACGCAGCCGGTAAGCTTGAAGGCGAGGGAGTCGGTGAAATCGCCGAGGGCGTAGGAGCCGCGATAGGCGGTCCGGGCGTCGAGAAGTACAAGATAGAGCTAGCCGCCACCGAATACGAGGTTCCAATGTTCGCTGTAGCGATCAAACAGGGAATGGAACACGTTGTGGCACCACTGGTCGAGGAACTCATGGACGCCACCGACAAGGCAGTTAGCAGTGTGAAAGGAATGATACTTGAGTACAGCGAGGAAGGCGACACGGTAATCGTGGCTGGAATCGGTAACACAGTGGGAGTGGCACAATGAGACTAATGGCAGACGAAGGAAACGCTAGGCCACTAGCAAGCGGAGCAAGCCAGAACTTGGTGAGCCTCGTACTGATGGTAGTGGTTGGAGCAATCGCAATGGTAAGCCTATACATGGGCTTCCAGGAATACGGCAACAACGAAATTGAGACGGCTTTCATGTACATACTCATCGGCGTCTCGGGTTTCGCTGCAATAGGCTTCAACTTCTTCAGGGCAAAGCCCGTGGCAAAGCAGACCAAGGGACCCAAAGTGGTAGAAGTGGTCACAACTCTAGAGTGTCCACAGTGTAACCTCAAGAGGGTTAGGGCACACCAGGTAGGCGATTATATCTTCAAGAAGGACGAACCCTGCACACGGTGCGAGGGCAACATGGTCATCACGAGGATAAACGCCCGCAAGGACCCAAAAGATAAGAAAAACTAAACGGTAGTAACCTCACAGCCGTCCTCGGTTACGATGACGCTGTGCTCCGCTTGGGCTACCATCCCTCTGGTTCTTTCTAGTAGTTGGGGGTAGCTCGTTACAACTTTTGATTTCAGCAACTCTTTGAACGCCGCCTCACCCTCTGACCCTTTGAATTTTCTCAGGACCCACCGGGAAGCGAAGGGCAATGTCTTGTACTCGCTCTGGATGAACTTCATCATTATCTTCGCCCTGCCTTTGACGTTTCTCTTCTTCTGCATTAGATAGATATTGCTAGGAGGACCATCAGTCACCTGACCGTTAGCGGACCGAGGAACCGCGAAAGGCTCGATAGCGTAAACATCCCCCTCCTGAATAGTATGGCTACCGAACCCACCAACGTTAGGAATACTGTAACCCGGGCAGTGAACTACATACCTGGCTAACTTGTGCCCCGTCAGATTGCTAATTGGACGAGCCCCCTTACCGTTGATGGCATTCTCGATAGCGGACCCAATGACATTTGCCTTTATTCCAGGTCTAATTGTCTGAATCGCCGCATCCAGCCCCGCCTTTGCCGCCTCAACCAGGTACTCATATTCAGAGTCAAAACACTTGGTGACAGCAGTATCTGCGATATAACCATCGACATGAACACCGATATCAAGTTTAACAAGCGACTTTTCTGGGATCACGGTCTTGTCATTGATGGGTGAACAGTAATGCGCCGCTACATGGTTGATATCCACGTTAGTGGGAAACGCCATCTTGGCCCCTTGCTCAGCCACCCTCCTGTTCACTACATCGCATATGTCAACAATCTTGATACCCGGCTCGATCTCCTTTATCGTGTTATCTCTAACCTTGGCGGCTATCCTACCCGCCTCCCTGAGGGCATCAAGAGGGTCCATGACGTCTATGATACAAATGAAATGAAAAAGGATTACCCTAAAAAGGGTCTATTTCACGACGAGGATCGGCTTCGTACAGCTCTCAACGACATTCCTGCTGGTACTGCCCAATATCCAGCCCGTAATGCCACCTATGCCCCGGCTACCGATGACAATCAGGTCAGCATCGTATTCCTCAGCTGCATTCACAATTGTGCTGGATGGTCTACCCTCCAAGAGCATGGTCTCAACCTTCATATCAGGGAAATGGTCGCTGATATCCTTCCGAGCCTCTTCTAGGCTCTTGTTATAGATATCCTTCATCTTGTCCTGGTACTCGCCCATATCCTGAGCCGCCGTAATGGGTGCCGCTCCGAACCCCTCGTCAGGGAAGACTGGCATCATAACCCGGGGTACAACTGACAGGATCAACAAATCAGAGTTGGATGGCTCCGCAAAGTTCACGGCGTGATCCAGGGCATGCTTGCTTGCCTCGGATCCGTCAAACGCTACGAGTATCTTCTTGTACATAATCTCTCACGTAATACGGTCTTTTCGGGCTATAAAAACCAATCAGGGGTTAATTACCAAGGGTCTGAAGAACCTTGAGATCCCCATAGCGGTTGACAATGTTGGACCATTCCTCCTCGTCATAGAAACTGCACAGACCTTTGCCATACTGCTTGGCCACCTCAAGGGCGAACCTCGCAGCCTCTTCTATGTCAGTGGGATGGCTCGCACCTGTGCCGCATCCTGGTACGGGAACCTGGGAGGTTATCGCCAAGCCAACTACGGGTCTATCTGTCGCCGTGCAGGGCTGCATGATGCTATTAATGTGATATAGATCGTTCCCGTAAGGAGTGATGTCCTGTGTTGTTATTGGACAGACCTTGGGCATCTCACCAGTTGTCCAGCTCATGATATCGAGGAGACTATCACTTACTTTGAGTATCCAACCATCTTTCACTGTCGCAGTGATGGCAAAACCCCTCCAGTTAGCTACTCGATTCCCCTTGGTGGTATCCACACTCAGTATTGCGTCCATTTCGGAGTCCACTTCCTCTCTGTTCATAGTAGCGGTGTCAACAGGGCTACCCATGAATGGGACAGGCTTGTGAGGCTGAACGGGCGCATCAGGACAGATATGTGTCGAGATCACCACATCACCATCCAGTGCATCTCCATTTGCTTTCATGTCAGCTAGTTTCAGGGCGAGGCTAAGTGCCACGATAGCCCCATCAGCGTCAGACACAAGTCCGATCTGTTCTGGTCTAGCCCCGATTCCACCTAGGCGGCCTATGATACCCATGGTTCTAGCTGAACCACCTTTGGATTTTCCCATGGCCCCTTGCACTTTGATCTTGACGAAATCCGTGCTTCCTTTCTCACCTGTAATGGTCTTGACCTCGATTTCCGTCAGTCCACGGCCTTGTAGATATTTCCTGACGATATCCCCATTGACCAAAGCAGAATCCAGCAGATCCATAATCTCAATGACCTGTTTGAGCATGAGACTGAATTAACTCTAGAATTGAAAAAACCTGTGACTGGTTACACCATTCTGAATTTCTAATCCTCTCTCGCCTCACATAAGAGGAGACGCGCTAGAAGCAGATCAAACTTCTGAAGGCCAGCAAAAAAAGCATCAGGGAGGAGCGTTATAGAATTGAGTCCGAGCTACGGAACCTGATCTTCAAGAGATACTTGGATATTAGCGAGAAAATAAAAATAACGACGTGTAGGGCTACCGTTCAGCCCTGACGATGAGGCTGAATCGGCCGTAATCATAGCGGTGCACATTGATTCCTGATGCCACGCCCTCGCTGTACTCCCCAGCGGTGCCATCCCTGATGCTGATAGCTGCCTCATAGCAAGCCTTGATGAGGGGCTTCTCCATTCGAGGCTCGTTGTGACTTGGCATGACCCACTCATACTCTGGGATGAGCTCGGTCATCTTCCTGAAGCTCTCGATGAACTGGTCCAGGTTTGTTGTCGGGGCGTACACATAGATGGGGGCTGGGTAGAAGCTGTCCCCCGTCCAGAATATCTTGTTCGCTCTGTCGATCAAACAGATGCTGTCAGGGGTATGCCCAGGGGTATGAACTACTTCCAGCTTTCTCCCTCCGAGATCGATTACATCGCCCTCCTTGAGCCACTTTGTTACATTGAATGGGTGTATCCTCCACGCCTCGACGTCCAAGTACTCTGGGAGAGGCTTCCAAATCATATCATCCACTAGATAGTTGCCCATCTCCTCACGTGTCTGACCGTTCTTTGCTCTGTCCTTGCTGAACTCTGTTTCATATGCAAGCACCTCATCGAACTGGTGGTTACCTCCAATGTGGTCACCGTGAGTATGGGTGTTTAGGACCATAACTGGTAGATCGGTTATCCTATCGACCACTCCCTTGATGTTTCCTATTCCATTACCGGTGTCGATTATGACTCCCTTGTCATCGCCCAAGACCAGGTAGCTGATTACCTCCTCAAACTGCCCGTCCTCGTAGATGGCGTATACGGTTTCGGTGAGCTTGTAAACCTCGAACCACGGGTCTGGTTGGTCCACTTTCTCGTAGTGGCTCCACGCCTCGCGGGGAAGCTTCTCATACCATTTCTTGGGAACTATTATGTTGCTCTCTGTATCGTTGGAATAAGCCATATCTGTGAACCCAGCTCCTCAGTTAAAGTAATTTTGCCCCAGATAAGGTAAAAAACAGATTTTCTGACGTGGACTACTGGTTACAGATTGTGTAACAGCTCATCCTCAGATGATTAATCGGATTGACAAGATGTTTCACCGAACGCACGATGATATCAACAAATGGAAAAACGAGTAAGACTTAATCAATGCTAGTAACCACGCTGAACCTGCCGAAATCGTACTTCCTAATAGGAGTCCCCCGGTCAGTTCCCTCCACGTATCTACCTCTGCCCTC
>JABIBQ010000070.1 GCA_018652685.1 Candidatus Bathyarchaeota archaeon | reverse complement strand
GGTCTCTTTCTCCTTGTTATATCCCATTGACGAGAGCTGCCTCAGAGTATCGGGCCATTCTTCGGTGTCGCCCTTATCGGAGATTATCAGCTCGTAAGCCTTGGTTGCGTCGAGGACATGGTTGCTGAAATCGGTTTTGAGCTGGGACAGGCGCTTGCTGATCTCGTTGAATCTCTCCTTTTCCACCCCCTTCAGCCCGACACCGGCGTGTTTTGCATCCCTGATTTTCAGGTCTATCGCACGTTTCTGGGCATCATCCAGCCTTCTCCACTCCGGTCCTTCCCTGATTGACAGAAGGCCATCATAGATGGGTTTGCTCTGTCCTATCCTGAGACTGAACTCCACAACCTTGGGCTGCATCACTTCATGGGCTTTTCTCAAATCTTCGGTGTTCATCACGTTGAGCAGGTGTCCGATGGGGCCCCATGAATACTCAAACGGTAGCCCCATTACATCTATAGGTTCAATCAGTCCTTTCCATGTTGGCTGTAAATTGGTTTCCAACTCTTCTAGCTTGTGCGTCGCCTCCTCAAGGAGTCGGGTAATGGCTGGCTCGATGTGTTCTGACAATATTTCGTTGAACTTGGGTAGCCCAGACGTCGATAATAATGGATTATCGGAAAGAGTCATGAAAGAAAAGAGGCGACGGAGCTATTTTATGGTATAGAATTAGATGGGAAGTGACTTCCCGTCCAGCTTCAACAGCTCGTCCCAGCGACTCGACGCCATCTCCTGGTACTGGCCAATCTCGTCATCAGTGAGATGTCTGAACCGTCTCTGGGGCTTCAGTGCCTCTGACACTGGCTTCAGCTCCTTTGGTTTGTAGTTCAGATGGAACTCGCCGTCCACCACTTCATACAACGGCCACAGGCCGGTATCTGTCATGAGCTTTGCTACCTTGACGGTTTGGCTTGGGTCAAACCCCCACCCCGTTGGGCACGGTGACTGAACCTGCAGGAACTTGAACCCGTAGATGTCCTTGGCGAATTCGATCTTGCCAACCATGTCAGGGACGTTTCCTACTGATGCCGTACCTATATACGGAACATGGTGTGCCGCAAAGATGAAAGGGAGGTTCTTGCTCCACGTCTTCTTGCCCCTGCTTGCCTTGCCCACTGGAGTTGTCGTTGTTGCCGCGAACTTAGGGGTCGCTCCGCTCCTCTGACCGCCAGTGTTCATGTAGGCATGGTTGTCAGCACATAGCCAGAAGAAGTTCTCGTTCCTCTCTGCTGCCGCGCTAAGACCCTGCATACCGATATCCGCGGTACCTCCGTCGCCGACGAAGGCCACCACGTTTGTGTGGGTGTTCCCCTTCTGCTCAAGAGCGTTGGTGATACCACTTAGCAAGGCTGCCCCTCCCTGGAACGATGTGCCTGTCCAGTAGAGGGGGATGCTCCTCTGGATGGTGATCCAGATGCACCCAGGCACGCTGATGAAGCACGTGTCGTTGCCGAACGTCTTCATGGCGTTTCTGGCGATTATCCCGTGTCCGCACCCCTGGCACGATGATGTGCCTGGCTGCATTATCTCGACTGGCTCGATTCTGGGTATTGGTATTGGTTTACTCATTTAGACCCACTCCACACTGTCCACCTTTTCATCGATGGAACGCAGTGTCTTCTTCGCTATATGGTTGATGTGTTGTGGCGTAACCTCCTTTCCCGCCATGCCCGTATGGAAGCCTACGACGTTGGGCCGGTCATCCATATCGTAGAGGGCTCCACGTAGCTCGTTGTAAACGACTCCTCCGCTGCCAAGACTTACGTTTCTGTCAATAACCCCGATGGCCTTGTACTTCTTGGCTATTTCACGTAGCTCAACGTCTGGGAATGGCCTGAAGGTCTTTAGCTTTAAAAGTCCCACCTTGTAGCCGTCCTCCTGCAGTTTGGTTATGGCTGGCCTCGCTGTACTGGCGATGGTGCCCATTGCCATGACTACTGCGTCTGCGTCCTCACACTTGTACTCCTCGAAGAGTCCACCGTATTTCCTTCCGAACGCCTTGTAGTACTGCTCGTCCACCTCATTGATGATCTTCTTGGCCTTCATCATGTGCTCGTGGTGCTCGATCCAGGCCTCCTGTGTGCCGTATCCTCTGACTGGCTGCGCCAGCTTCCAGTCTCCGTATGGAAGCGGGTCTCCTAGCCCGTACTTTGGGTTGAACGGTGGAAGCCATTTATCGACGTCTTCCTGGTCTGGTATTTCAACCGGCTCGGCCGTGTAGCTCAGGATGTACCCGTCCATGCCAAGAGCAACCGGCAGGTGTACCCTCTCGTCTTCGGCTATTTTGAACGCCATGATCGTCGTGTCTAGGACCTCCTGGTTGTCCTCGCAATAGAGCTGTATCCAGCCCGTGTCTCTCTGAGCCATGAGGTCAGTGTGGTCGGGCTGCATGCTCTTCGCACCCCTATGGACCACTGCCATTACAACTGGCCTCCTGAGCCCGTACATGGGGTGGTGCATGTAGAACAGACCTGGACCGCTTGTCGCGGTGAAAGTCCTTGCACCAGCGAAACTCGCGCCCTGCACGCTGATCTGTGCGCTGATCTCCGACTCTACCTCGATGAACTTTGCGTCCAGCTCTCCTTTAGCAACGAACTCGGCAAGGTAGTGGACTATTGTGGTCTGGGGTGTGATTGGGTAAGCCGATGTTACTTCTATCCTGGCCAGCTTCGCCCCGTATGCAACAGCCTTGTTTCCTACCATTAACTCGCTATGTGGCATCTTATACCGCCTCCGATTTCATCAGAATTGCATCAACAGGGCACTGCTCGGCGCATATACCGCATCCTTTGCAGTAATCATAGTTGATGACGCTCTTTTTCTCTACCATGTCTATACTGCCGTCCGGGCAGACCATCCAGCAGAGCTTGCAACCCGTGCATTTCTCCGCATCAACTATGGGTTTGAATGTCCTCCAGTCCGCCTTACTGTTGCTGGGGGCACCGGATGTATCGATCTTGTCAACCACTTTTGGCCTCCCGACCTCGGTTCGGTTGTATGCTTCCTCAACGGCCTTGACGTTCATTTCGGCCAGCCTGCCTGACCACTGCTGTTTAACTGCCTGGATGACAGAATCCAGTTTAACCTCACCGGTTGCCTTGCAGAAAGCTCCAAGGATGGCAGTGTTAGTGATAGGCCTGCCGAGAACTTCCAGCGCAATAGCCGTGGCGTCAACTGACGCCGTTGGGATATCCAGATCTATCTCGACCTCCGCAGGTGGGACTGAGCTATTGACTACCAGCATCCCGGTGTCCTTCAGTCCATCAGTGATATTCACAGTTTTCCTGAGGAGTGGGTCAAGCACCACGACATAATCAGGTTCGTGGATTAGGCTTCTCACCATCTGATCCTTCTCGCCTATCCGGACGAAGGCAGTTACTGGTGCTCCTCTGCGCTCCGTGCCGTACATGGGTATGGACTGGCTGTGGTGGCCTTCAAGGAACGCCGCTGTGGCTAGGATTCGGGATGCCGTGACCGCCCCCTGTCCCCCTCTGCCGTGGAAACGTATCTCTATCAATATAATCCCCGATTAATTACCCATTGAGCATATGAACTTTCTCAGGTGATGACTCATTCAGGCATAATACAGGGGTCTTCCTATACGTTCACCCAGTTATCCTGAATGTGTCTGAGCAGACAGTTAGAACCGCGTTTTATTGATAATCCAATTATGAGGCCCATTTTTCTTTTGGATAAGTATGATGAAGCTGATTTGCTTCCATTGCCCTCGCCGTCTGATTCAGTTCATATCTCGCCTCTGGAGTTCAACGATATGTTTGCAGATGCTCAGACCCTATCCTGTGGACAGCTTCATACCTAGAAAGAAAAATTGGATGTATCAGTCTAGTTTTTTTACTTTGGTGTGTGACCAAGGTAAATAAGGCGCGCCACAAAGACGTTATTGACATAAAATGAATTCAGTCTTTTCAAGTTCAGATAAAATAGGGGACATCGTCGCCAGGTTCCCTAAGGCAGGGGAGATATTCACGAAATATGGGATTGATTTCTGTTGTGGCGGACACAGGTCTCTATCAGAAGCGATCCAGGAGAAAGGTCTTGAAGAAAAGAAGGTCCTTGAGCGATTAGAGAAAGGATATCAGGATACGATTGGCCAAGCCTTGACAGACATCGATTGGAGGCAGGCCCCTTCAAATAGCCTCATTGACCATATCCTCAACACCCATCACGTGTTTCTTCGACGTGAATTGCCCCAGTTGAGCGACCTCACGACAACTATACTGCGTGTCCACGGGGCAAGCCACGGGGATGTCTTGGCTAAGGTTCACAGACTTTTCCATACCCTGAAGTTGGAGGTTGACCAGCACCTCATCCAGGAGGAAGAGATCGTGTTCCCACTGTTGAAGGAGTACGCGGAAAACCCTGACCCGGGCCAGCTGGACAAAATAACCGATTTGAACGGCGGGTTGATTGAGGTACACGAGGGGGCAGGTGGTATACTGAAGGAGCTGAGAAAGGTGACTGACCAGTACAAGCTACCTGATGATGCATGTCGAACCTACATGATGACTTACACCAAACTTGAGGGACTAGAGTCAGATCTGTTCCAGCACATACACCTTGAGAACAACCTCCTTTTCCCCCGGTTTGAGGGGTAAATTGAACTTGGCTCCAGCATCTATTCTGAGCCCGGTATTTCTTGAAGAGGCTCAAATATTTCGCATATCCTATATGCCATGATGAAATAACGTTGGTATCCATGAAACATCTGAACATAGACGGAATAGTCTTCGACCTAGACGCAACATTGGTCAACCTGGGCGGTTTCGTCGAATGGAGGAAGGCACACGAAGAGATAGTCGATAACTATCTGGAGCTAGACTGCAATGAGAAGACCGTAAAAGCCTGTAGCGACAAGGGCTTGTTCACAATGCTTGAGGAGATGTACGTTAATCTCCAAGAAAAAAGGGGGGATAACGAGGCGAGAAGGGTTCAAAACTCCGCATATGAGATACTCAGCAGTTTTGAGGAGAAGGGGGTTGAATCATGTACACTTATGGATGGTTGTATAACCATGCTTGACTGGTTAAAGAATAGGGGGATTCCTATGGGCATTTGTACATCAAACTCAACAAAATCCGCTATTTCCGCACTCCAGTCCCAGAGACTCCGCCACTATTTCCAGGCCATTGTCGGGAGATCCGTTAATTTCCGTATGAAACCCCATCCAGCTCAACTTGAGGAATGCTTCAGGCAAATTGGCGTTGACCCAGCCAGGGGGGTCATGGTGGGCGATAGTCATAAAGATATTATCGCAGGAAAAGCCACTGGAGCTTACACCGTGGGAATCCCCGTCTACTTCACGAGGCTTGAGTTGATGAAGGAAGCAGGGGTGGACATAATCATAGAGAATTTATCGGAACTCCCCGCTATCCTCGAAGGTCTCTAGACGACTAAACCGTCAAAGTAGAAGAAGACATAGTACAGCGCGACCAGGGTCAGCACAGAGACTAGCAAACCCCTCATCGCCCTGTTATAGTCCATACCGAACGCCCCGATCCCTCCCGCCAGGAAGCCGTACAGGTGAATGTCGTGGGCTACGTTGATGTCGTTTGCATAAAGCAGAGAAGTGACCTCTATCGCGAGCATCCCCAACCCAAGCAGCACGCCAGGCAACGGTATGAAAAGAGCAGGCGTGAACTTGAATGGCATTAATAATAGGAGTAGCGCGATTGCTCCGAAGACGGCACCCGACGCGCCTATCACAGACATGGTGGACGCCTGGTTTGTTATTACATGGGCGTAACCCGAAGCCATCCCGGAACCAACAAAGACTAGCCCAAACTTTGTTCCGCCTATCTCTGACTCAACGGCCCTACCCACGCTGAGGAACACAAACATATTAGAAACGAGGTGCTGCAGGTTGATGTGGAGGAACATGTAAGAGAATAAACTTACAAAGTTCTGTCTATCCATGAACGAGGCCGGACGCACCGAATACTCCTCAACGAGTTGCATGAATAGGGATTCTGGTAACGCGTATCCCACGAAAAACACAATTGTACATACCGTCACGAAGAGATACGTGAAGACCGGCTCGTGCCTGCGTGACATATCTAGCAATAATCGTCTATGATATATTTAAAAACCTGAACTCCCCGGCATCACCCTGCGGAAAAAGTAGTCCTGTGAAGATAACCGCATCCAACTGTATGAATTATGACGATTATCATAGCGATTTGATCCTGAAATGATAACTCTTTTGACTAGGACTTATCATTATACGGTGAAGGTCGAGCAAAATGTTAGACAATCTACGGCCCATAGACAACAAGAAAGTGATCGGTAGAGGTACATGGTATGATAAAGCTGCGGATGAGCTCATCAAGCGCGAGAAAAAGCTCAAGCGCGACCTTACCAAGATGCGGACAGAGAGCGGTCTAGGAGCCAGTGGATACCCACATATCGGCAGCATTGGTGATGCCCTCAGGAACTACGGGATTGCATTGGCACTCCAGGTCAGAGGATATGAAAGCGAATACATTGCGTTCGCCGACGATAAAGACGGGCTCAGGAAGATCCCGGCAGGTATGCCCAAGGAACTTGATCAGTACCTTGGTTTCAGCGTTGCCCAGATCCCTGATCTGTTCGGAGACTGCCATTTCAGCTTCGGCGAGCACATGAGCAGCCTACTGAAAGAGGCGCTAGACGCGAACGGGGTAGTCTACACACCCATGTCGGCGTATCAGACCTACAAGGACGGACTTCTGAACGACCAGATTATCAAGATTCTCGACAACAAAGAAAAGGTCGGGAGGATCATCGAAAGGGTAACAGGTCAGGAGAAATATCTTGACAACCTACCATATTTTGTGGTATGCGAAGAGTGTGGAAAACTCTACACAACCTATGCCCACGATTACAACCCCAAGACACAGACGGTTCAGTACGAATGCAGGGGAATGGAGGTCAAAGGAACCTATCAAGAAGGCTGTGGACACAAAGGCGAGGTAGATGTTCTTGGCGGAAACGGTAAGCTCCCCTGGAAGGTGGAGTTCGGCGCAAGATGGCACGCCCTTGATATAAGGTTCGAGGCGTACGGCAAGGACATCGCTGACAGCGTCCACGTCAACGACGCAATATGTAGGGAGATATTCGAGTGGGAGCCACCCATGCACGTCCAGTACGAGATGTTCGTGGATAGGGGAGGCAAAAAAATCAGCAAATCTGCTGGAAACGTATTCACACCACAGGTGTGGTATCGGTACGGTAGCATGCAGAGCCTGAACCTGCTCATCTACAAGCGCTTCGTGGGCACAAAGAGCGGATCCGTGTATGACATTCCGCCTCATATGGACGAACTTGACGACTTGGAGGACATCTACTTCGGCAAACGAAAGATCAAGGACCAGAGGGAGTACTACAAGCTTACTGGCCTGTACGAGTATGCCCACCTCCTGAACCCACCAGAGGAGCCCGAAGTGCACGTGCCGTTCAACCTGATGGTTAACCTGACACAGGTGGCGCCACCGGGTAACGAAGCCGAATTCATGAAGGCTAAGCTGGATGAGTACGAGTATTTCAAGGAGACCGACAAGGGCATCGATGAGCGTATTCAGAGGACTCTTAACTGGGTCAGGGATATCGCTGATGACAAGCAGGATGCAATCGTGCTTACGGATGTTCAGAGGCAGGTTGTGAAAGGCATCATCAGTGAGTTGAGGGCTGCCGAGAATCTGGAGGCTTACCAAGCAAGCATATTCAATGTCGTCAAGGCACTTGATTTGAAAGCAAGAGACGTGTTCCCAGTTGTCTACAGGATACTGCTGGGCAAGGATAGGGGGCCGAGATTCGGCCCGTATGTAGGGTTAGTCGGAAAGGATTCAGTCATCGCCTCGCTTGAAGCAGCTCTCTAATTATTATTCGTTTAGGCTATACCCTAGCTATCTTATTCTTTGATTCAACAGATGTGATGATTTATCTCGTATGTAAAAAAGAGAATATAATAAGAAAAGTCCATCATTTGGAAAGATTTTTGGTGAACCGCTCTATCCGATCAGCTGCGTCCTCAAGAACATCAACGTCCTGAACGAGTGCGGGTCTAATGTGGCCATATGCTATGCTCTTATTCCCGATCACACTCACCCCTCCGTGTCCCTCGCCGTTTCCCACCAGAACGCCCTCTTCGCGTTCCAGGTCGTCAACGAACTTCGAAACAGGAATCCCGAAAGACGTTACATCAGGGTAAGCGTAGAATGCCCCATCAAAGGTATGGCACTCTATCCCGTCAATTTTGTCCATTCTTTTGCAGAAGAACGTCCTCCTCCGGTCATACTCGTCCCGGTGCTCCTTCATGACAGCCTGCCCGTACTTTGTGGACATGGCGTTGAATGCCTCCGTCCCCGCTCTTTGAATAAACGTGGCCGGCCGCACACCGATGTACTTTGTCTTTTTCTCAACCACTTTATAGTACTTTTTAGGGATTATCAACGAGGCAAGCCTCCACCCGGTGAAGTTGAACATCTTCGTTCCGCCCACGAGAACAAATGTTCGCTCACTCATGCCTTCCATTGCTGAGATTGACAGGTGATCTTTATCGTCATACACGAACTCACTGTAGAACTCGTCGGAAACCACCATGATGTCGTTATCAATGGCTATATCGGAGATTGCCCTAAGCTCGTCCTTTGTGTAAACCGTCCCTGTCGGGTTGTTGGGATTACACAGAACGATCATCTTGGATTTCTTGGTAACCCTGTCGTTGAGGTCATCCGCGTCTAGATGGAACCCTGTTTTACTTAATGGAACCGGTACGACACTTGCCCCCATGGTCGGTGGTTCACCGAAATATCTAGAGAACGAAGGATCAAAGACAAGCACCTCGTCGCCTGGATCGAGCATGGCAACGTTGATCATGTGCAATGCTGGGCTTCCGCCGGAGGTCACCATGACCTGTTCTGGGTCGTACTTTATCCCGTATTTTGAGTAGTAATTCGCTATAGCCTCTCTCAGCTCTGGGATTCCAGCCGAGGGGGCGTAATGTGTGTACCCCTCGATTATCGCATTGATTGCCGCGTCCCTGATGTGTGCAGGTGTGGCAAAGTTTGGGTCACCTCCCCTGAGGTAAATCGTCCCAGGTTTGACGCTGTAATGCTTGTATGATCGTTCAATCAATATTTTCCACTGAATAATCGTTGGCACATCGTGTATTTAACACCCGTGAGCACATGAAACTCGCCGAATCGACAGGAGACGGGTTTCAAAATAGGATAAATGGGACTATTCAGGTATGGCAGCTGTGATCGTTATCTCGATCTGACCACCGTTGAGACCCGACTCGACACATGTGCGTGTCGGTGGGTCATTTGGGAAGTACTCCCTCCACAGTGGATTCAGGATCGCTGGCCTGTCATTGATATCCTCAAGGTAGACAACTGCCTTCACGACATCCTCCATCGTTAACCCGTTTGCCTCCAGGACGCCCTTGATCTTGTCAAATGTGTTCCTGAACCTAGCTTCCTTGGTCTCTCCCCTGCCGATTATACCGCTGAGATAGAGGGTGTTTCCTGACTTCCTTACTGTTGAGATTAATGGTTTTGACATAATAGTTCTTGTTCTCTTCTGAGCCATTATTATTAAACACTCTTGGAGGCAGCCATCTGTGAATTGAAATGAGGGAGTATTTAGGAGAAAACTGTGTTATGGCATCATATAATTCCCGCTATCATCCTTGTAAAAATCCTCAACGCGGATAACCGCGTCAAGAGGTAGACTAGCGTACAGGTGCGGGAAATCTTCACCGATCTCGTCCTTGTCCTCCCAAATGATGTGTTCTTTGATCTTCTCAGAATTTATATACAACAACACCATGTCAACTGACTCCTTGTAATAACTGTTAGCTACAGAGATGACCTGCTGCTCCGTTGACATGTGGATGAACCCCTGATTCTCAAGGGAATCAGCGACATATTCCCCTTTCTTCTCAGCCTTGACCCAGTCCTTTCGATTAGCAATATGGTATATCAAGCCATCATACCAACTGAGAAAACACGTGATAAAATTATGGATTTAATAATGGACCTTATCATCAAAGTTGATAATTCTAAACTTTTTATGGTATTAATTCGGGATATAGAATATGACAGTCATCACTCTCCTAACCGATTATGGGATAACCGACAGTTACGTGGCTGAGGTTAAAGGGGCAATCCTGAAGATCAACCCGAAAGCAACGATCATCGACGTGAGTCATGACGTGGGTAATTATAACATCTCCGCAGGAGCCTTCCATATGACCCGTGCATCACGATATTTCCCAGATGGCACTATACATGTCGGAGTTGTAGACCCCGGAGTGGGGAGTTCAAGGAAAGCAATAATCATCAAGGCAAAAAACACGTGGTTCGTTGGCCCGGATAACGGACTGATGGCTCCAGCAGCTGATCGGATCGGGTTCGAACAAGCATGGGCTATCACCAATCTTGACCTTCTCCCATCAAAAGTCAGTGACGTCTTCGACGGAAGGGACGTTTTCGGGCCAACAGGGGCCCTCATCTCAAAAGGGGTCTCACCGGACGAGATTGGAACAAAAATCGATGATATCATAAGGATACCCTACTATCAACCAGAGATTCATGGTAACACCATACAAGGAAATGTGATACACATTGACGGTTTCGGTAACGTCGTAACCAACATCACCTATGATACCTTGGGGCAAGTAGGCGTTGACAGTGAAGCATCGTTCAAATTAACTGTGGATGACAAAGAGTACACCGTCCCATATGTGAGGAGGTTTAGTGCAGTCAAGAAAGGCGAGCTGCTTGTTCTTGTGGCCGGAGGAGGCTACTTGGAGATATCGATTAACCAAGGGAACGCCGGGAAACAACTTGGTTTGAGCGAAGGTACAGAAATAGAGTTACAAATTGACTGATATCAACGCCCTCTCCTGAATTACCTAGAATGGGATGAGAAAATAGGCCTCCTTCACAATAACTGGCGCGCGCTACTTTCAAGCAGACCGTTCTAATATTAAATTATGGAGTTGTAAGCTAGACCGGACTCTATTACTCGTAGAGCTTGCCGTTGCTGCCCCAGTCGCTCTTTTTTATGTCCTGGAAGATCACTGTGACGTGCTCAGGGGAGGTGCCGCAGCCCTCACAGATGGCCTTCGTCACCAGCTCAATCGTCTTCTTCTTCGTCTCCGCATCCCTACCGTCAAACCACTGAATCGTTACCGTTGGCATGTATATTCACCGGGTAAGAACCGTTGGCACAGGATAAGAAACCTTCTCACCTTCAAAAAAAGGCACCAAAGCAGCAACTTGTGGGCTCGGCTAGTACTGATAAATTGCTTATGTCAGGATACTTATTCAGAGCTACCGAATAATATTTTTTCCAGAATTTACAATCCACTGTAATCATTGGCGGGCTCCAAACTCAAGATCTTCATCACTATTCAGAAGGGCAATGTTATCATCGCCCGCCAAGGAGAAATGGGTAGGCCACGGGAAAAACGTTTCTAGCAGAAACAATAAATCCACCCGACAGCCTGATGGTTGTATGAACCGACCCGACAAGACCATGTATTTCCTCAATATTGCCCTCAGCGTAGCTGCCAGAAGCACCTGCCTCAGGCGCACCTTCGGAGCGGTAATAGTCAAGGACAACACCATTGTCGGCACTGGTTATAACGGAAACGCCAGGGGCGTCATAAACTGCCACGAGATAGGATGTATCAAGGACATGATGAAGAGCCCGGAAGGCGCGGCCTACGATTACTGTCCCGCCGTCCACGCCGAGGAGAACTCCATCATCAACAGCAACAGGGCGGACAGGGTCGGGGCCACGTTATACATTGCTGGCCTCAAGGCGGACGGAACCTATACTATGGCTCTTCCCTGCCAGAGGTGCCAGAGGAAGATCATCAACAGCCAGATCAAGGACGTGGTGATCCTCAGGGACGACGGCACCACCATGACCGTGGATGTGGAAGAGTACATCAAGGCGGACTCGGACTGGTACACCAAGCTAGTGCAGGATAACAGCTGAGGACGCTAAAGTTTATATTTGGAAATAATAGACTCCCAATCGTTGAACATGAGTCTAGAGCAAAAGATCGCCGACCTTGAACTGGAGATTCGCGTGATGATGGACAAGATCGAAAGTATCGAGGAAAACTTTGAGTCAATCAGCGAGAGGCTTGAAGAGATCGATGAGAAGCTCAAGGAGCTATAGGCTACTCCCGTTTGTTATACAAGGATTTTAATAATTACAGACACGACGCTTCCTCTGATAGAGATGGCGTTCGGTGAGCATTCATCAAAGGGAATTATCGGCACAAAGAGCAAAGAGCTAGCAGGCAAACGGATCATCCTGTGCATCACGGGAAGCGTTGCAGCTATCAAGAGTCCCGAGATAGCCAGAGATCTCATGAGGCGCGGCGCGGATGTCTACGCAGTCATGAGCAAGAGCGCATTGCATATCATCCACCCAGACATGGTTGAGTGGGCCACGGGGAATCCGGTTGTCACAGAGCTGACAGGTCAGATCGAGCACGTATTGTATGCGGGAGAGCACCCATTGAGGGCAGATCTCATACTGGTTGCCCCAAGTACCGCAAACACAATCGGCAAGGTGGCATGTGGCATCGATGACTCTCCTGTAACCACCACTCTGACCACCGGGATCGGTGCGGGGATACCTGTCATCATTGCCCCGGCGATGCACGCATCAATGTACAAGCACAGTATCGTCATCGAGAACATCGAAAAGCTCCAGCGGCACGGCATCAATGTGCTGATGCCTAGGTTCGAGGAGGGCAAAGCAAAGATACCTGGGACAGCTGAGATAGTGCACGCCGTCGTGGCAAAGCTCAACGTGAAACGGGACCTCATCGGAAAACGGGTTCTTGTCACCGGGGGGCCAACGAGGGCCTATCTGGATGCTTTCCGGTACATCACGAACCCCAGTTCGGGGAAGATGGGCGTTGCCCTAGCCCAGAATGCGCTGGACCGTGGTGCTGAAGTTACACTTGTTTACGGCCCCGGCTCAGCAAAGCCTCCAGTCGGCGTTAAAGTCGTAAATATCGTGGGGACTGATGACATGCTTGTGGCGGTTCAGTACGAGCTGGGCTCAAAGAAATACGACACGGCCATTCTTTCGGCAGCTGCGGCGGATTACGGCGCATCGGACAGGAAGATGGAAAAAACACCCTCAGGCAAGGATGAGTGGGTTATTCAATTGAAACCGTTACCAAAGGTCATAGAGAACGTCAAGAAGATTGATGCAGACGTTTTCTTGGTTGGATTCAAAGCCGAGTTCGATTTATCAAATGAGGAACTGATCCAACGTTCCTATGACCGCATGGTGGGGGCGGGAATGGACCTGATTGTAGCAAACGATGTGTCCAGGAAGAACGCGGGGTTCGGTACAGATACTAACGAGGTCTTTATCATCGGCACAGAGAAGCAGGTGTTGCATGTTGCTATGGCATCCAAGTACGATGTTGCCTCGAAGATTCTTGACAGCGTTATTGAGGCATTGACCTAGTCTTCCCTCGTTTTATTTTATGCGTCAATTTATCCCTATTATATGGGATATTTATTGTTCCCTTCATCGTTGATTGATTACTCCTCTTTAATTAATTGCTTAAATTTCTCAGTCATTGCGCTGTTAATGTGTTAAAAACTACAGGTTATCCTCACATCTTGAAAATAACTTTATTATTAAGAGACATGATAGATTCAAACATGAGCAAGGTTAAAACGAGCCTTATCGCGCTGACCGCGATAATGGCCACTTTAATGATTTTTGGGGTAACCCCGGCATTCGCACAGACAGTAGAAGAGATAGAGATGTGCTATGGGTACAGCGAGACCACGCTGTCCCCACTGGGTATTACCAGCACGTTCCTTACCACAAATGAGGAGGCAGGTATCTGGGTCAAAATAATCAACCCACCTGATGACGTCATCTTCAAGGTCTATCACGATGTGAATGGAGTTGAAAAGGAATATCCTCTTGGATACTCAAGAGTGGACGTTATTCCAATGGAAGGGTCAAGTTGGGGTATCGCATTTGCTACCTTAGATATTGACGGAAAGACGCCCGGATTTGACCCCGGTATCTGGACAGTAAAGGTGTTTATTGACGGTAGTGTCGTAAAAATAAAGCCTTTTAGCATTATCGATTATTCGTCAATTTCCAGTTCAATTGATGCAATTAGGGAAGATTTCGAAGCAATGGAGGCCGAAAATATTCAAATCATTGAGGATAATGAGGCGAATAATCAAGAGAATATAGCGAAGTATAACGAGCTAGTTGAGGCTTACGAAGATCTTGAGGACTCTTCCGTAAGTGAGATTCGGTTCATCGAACTGACAAACGATTTGGAAGACCTTCAAGATGAGTACGATGACCTAGTAGATACACAGGGAAGCACAAAGTCAATGATGTACGGCTCAATCGTCGTAGCCTTGATTGCGGTTGTCGTTGCTGTCTACTTTGGATTGATGAAAAAGTAACCTACAAACCTTTTAAAACTCCCAGCTTTTACCTATTTCGCTCACAATGGCTAGAATTCTAGTTCTTTATGATAAATGGATGCGTGAAAACGCGCAGGAAATGTGGCGCACCGCCTTCGATGAGGCAAAGATTGACGAGGAACATGAGCTGGTGTTCACGGAAAACATCCCCGGTTCTTACAAATGGTCCTCAGAGGTCTTTGATAACGTCAAGGAGGCTAACGGAAACCCGGATTACATCAAGGAGAAAATTGCGGGATGCGAGGCAGTGGTATCCGGATATGCTCCCTTTACGAGTGAGATAATGGAGGCATCTGAAGAGCTGCGTATTATTGGCATATCCAGAGGCGGTCCTGTAAATGCTGACCACGACGCCGCAACCCAGTTGGGAATAAAAATTCTGAGGGCTGTGGGAAGGAACGCCGAGTCAGTAGCTGACCAGACCTTGGGTTTCGTCATCTCTGAGAGCAGGTTCATTTCAAGGCATAACCACGAGGTCAAGACAGGGAAATACTTTGAAAAACTGGAGTCAGAGGGACGATCGAGTTTCCTGGCAGCATTCAACTGGATGGAGCTGAACGGAAAGACGCTGGGACTCATAGGATACGGGCAGGTCGGGACAAGAGTGGCGAAGCGTGCCCATGCATTTGGCATGAAAGTTATCGTATTTGATCCATACATTGATGCAGCAATTCTTGAGGGCGAGGGCTGCGCAAGGGTTGAACTGGTGAATTTGTTAGAAACCTCTGATTTCATCTCAATCCACGCCAAGCTAACCCCGGAGACACATCACATGATAAACGACGAGACCCTAGCAATGATGAAGAGAAAAGCCGTTTTAATTAACACGGCCAGGGGCAGCATCATCGATGAAGAGGCACTATATAGGGCACTGACCAACGGTGTTATCGCCTCGGCGGCATTGGACGTGTTTGAGGAGGACCCCATCAAGCAAGATAACCCATTGATCCAGCTGGACAACGTCACGATAACGCCTCACAGCGCAGGAAGGTCACCTGATACAGAGATGAGGGGATACAGACAGGTTGCCCTCCAGGTGGCCGTCTACCTCAGGGGCGAAGAGATAAAACCCATGTACGTATCGAACAAGGCGGTTCTGTAAGGGTTCGATATGGTTGAAGATGGTTTCCTGGTCATAGATGCGGGGTCTGGAAGCGTCAAGACATTTCTGGTTAATCCACTTGGAGTTATAACCAGACAAGCCGAGATAGACTGGAACCGTGAGACCTGGACAGCCAAGGAAGGCTGGCCATTGATAGTCAACTCGATAAAGAGCCTAAACATAGAAGCATCAAACATCCATGGAATAAGCGTCACCAGCATGAGGGAGGAATTCATCCTCATTGATGAAGAAGATGGCGTGAACCAGTATAACTTATCTCAGGAATCCAACGCTCACGGGGAGAAAACGCTCAAAAAATATGGTGCCATTATGTATGACTCCTCGGGCCACTGGCCAGTTCCTAACTGGATAGCTGGAGCAGTTCTCCCCTGGCTCAACGAAAAGCATCATGCGATAATCCAAAAGACGAAATCAATTCTGATGCTAAGCGACTGGGTGAACTATAAACTCACAGGAGAGGCGTTCACAGACGCAACCAGTGCTTGCGAGACAGCCCTTTTTGATGTTAGGAGGAATAACTGGAGCTGGGATATCATCAACGAATTAAACTTGCCCTCAGCTATCTTTCCAAAGGTAATATCAAACTCATCTAGGATAGGGGAAATCACGGAAAAAATAGCAAAAATCACAGATCTACCCCGAGGAACTCCAGTCTACATGGGTGGTGCTGATACCCAATGCGGCCTCCTTGGAATGGGAGTGAAAAAAGGAGAGGTTGCAGCTGTTGGAGGCACCACAACTCCAATCCAGATGATCACTGACTCACCTATATTCGATGAAAAAAGAAAAACATGGACCAACAACTACTTGATCAGAAACAAGTGGATATTGGAATCTAACGCTGGATATACTGGGAGTGCAGTACGATGGGCAAGAGACGAGTACGGATTTGAAGACTACTGCCAGCTAAACGGGGAAGCAGGGTCAATCCCAATTGGTTCAAACGGCGTCTTCTCTTATTTAGGATGCCACATTTTTGATGCAGGCCCTGAATACTGGGCGATGGACAAACTGGGAGACCTACCAGTCCCCCAGATTTTAACAGGAAAGAATGATCCCAATAGAGCTGAAGTAACGAGATCAATAATCGAATCAAATTCCTATGCTGTCAGGGGAAACCTGGAACAGCTCAAGGAAATATCGGGCGCCGATTTTGAATACATTAAGTTCTGCGGAGGAAACTCCAAATCTGATCTGTGGATGCAGACCCAGGCTGACATACTTGGAATTCCCGTTATAATACCAGAGGTCAGGGATGGCACCGCAATAGGGACGGCGGTTCTGGCGTCGTTTGGGTCAGGTTACTATGCATCAATTGAGGAAGCTGTATCGGAGATGGTCAGGTTCAGGGATCATATATCGTCGGACAAAAAACGTCACGTCGAGTATTCAAAACAGTACATTAAATGGCTTGAGACCCGTAGACGTATCTCTAACCGATAGAAGGTTAGCTTTTATTGGATGAGCCACTCATTCCCTCCCATGACTGATATCGAGCAGCAGCTAAGAGAGCGACTAACTGTCGTTGGAATAAATTTATTTGACGAAGGACTAACATACGGCGCATCAGGGAACATCAGCGCACGTGTCCCAGGTACTGATACCTGTCTGATAAAACCATCGGGGTACCGATTCTGTGACCTTGAGCCTGAGCATTTTCTGCTTGTGGACATCAACACAATGGAGGTACTCAAGGGAAACGCAAAGCCCAGCATCGAGACACCTTTCCACACGAAACTGTACCAACAATGGCCTGAAGCCGGAGGTGTAGTTCATATTCACCCCGAGTTTTCGATACTCCTAGCGACTCTCGGTAAGGAAATCGTGATGATGGGAGTTGACCTATATAGGGCACCTGCCCTCGCAAAAGGGATCCCACTGTCCAAGTTTGCCATGCCTGGAACGGAGAAGCTTGCAGATAACATGGTTGATGCCATGAAGGAGCATGTCTCATGCCTCATGCCACACCACGGGTGCACTGCAATCGGCAAGTCGATAGAGGAAGCAGCTAAAAACGCCAAGGTGGTCGAGGCTCTCGCCGAGCTCAACTACAAGATACTGTTGGTGGGTGAGCCAAGCCCATTGCCTCAGAGCATGCTGGACATCCTTGTAGAAACAGCGAAAAACAAGGGTCTCCTAGTGTGATGACTTTTTCATCTCAGCCAATTTGTGGACCAAAGTCTCTCCTTTTTCGAAATCCTCGATTGGACCAGCCTCGATGAGTCCTGATTTAATCGCGGATTCAAGAGCCTGTTTTCCCCTCTCAGTTCTCACTAGCACGGTACTGTAACCAGGGGGGCTAGCCACGTTCCCGACACTGATGTCCGCATATTCAGATGCAAAATCTTCGCACTGGTCACAGCATGACCTGATTAGCCCTTTTACTTTCTTGAGGCGCGCCCTGTGTAATCGCTCCTCACCTGCGTGTGCGTAGAACCGTCCTTTCTTGATCTCGAATTTTGTCACGTTGGCTGGGTCCACATCGTTCTCCCCTAGGTACTCGATGAAACTGTCATGACTGAACGTCTCCATGCAGAACAGGCCGACCTTCAAATCCACCGCGTCCCTGTACTTTACGTTCTTCATTGGACCTATAGTCAGCCTTGTCAGTCCACGCATCTGGCATGGTGTCCCAACAACCGCCACTTTCTCAAGTTTATCCTCTTTTACCGCCTTTTTTAGGCCTAAAAGGGTAGGACTTGGGGTGTATTTTGTCCCTGCTGCCTGCACTACCTCTTTCCTGGCTCTAGCGACAACAGGTTTTGGTAACCACGGCCGTTCCTCATCCAATCCCGCAACAATTACTGCGTCCCCGCCCTCGTCTAGGAACTGTGACACTAAAGCAGTGACCACGCCTCCATCCTGTGCTCGTTCTTGGATATCAGAGGGAATCGCCTTTGCGGCGTAAACCTCTGAATAAACACCAGTCAATCTTTCCCCTTCGTTTCTGGTTCTACCATGAATTGATTCCTCTAATGTCTGATCGTCAAAATCAGTCCTTGGGCAGTTATTGTAGCAGATTCCACACTCAATGCAGTCACCTGTGAGGGTAGGTACAAAGTTGTCCAATTTAATGACATTGACAGGGCAAACCGCATCACATGCCCCACATGCAACACAGCGATTCTGATCAACTACGTCATCAATCAAGTTCGTGAAGGATATTTTATCGGAGCTCAAATCGTTCAAGAAGTATGAAAGCTCTTGGCTTAACTATTTTTCCTCGAGACATACACATCAAATGACTACCAATTAAGCTCGTTTAGAATTTATTTTCCATTGGACCCTTATTTTTCCGTCTTACTATATACTAACAATACAGCGGGTCAGCCATTTGCTTAAAGTTTTTATTTCAATAGTTGTAACTCGTTAGAGTCTTGAAGGTGCTAAATGTTTGAAGCTCGACGCGATTTTTAGACCAAAATCCGTCGCCATCATCGGGGCAAGCAATACTCGTGGGAAAGTAGGGTTTGTTCTCGCAAACAACTTGCTAAAGAGTGGTTATGACGGTCCGATGTACTTTGTTAACATCAGGGGGAATGTCGTTCTTGGAACCCAGACATTCAAATCAATTACAGATATCCCTGGAGATGTGGACCTCGCAGTCGTATCTATTCCATCTAAATTTGTCATATCAACGGTCGAAGAGTGCGGAAAAAAAGGCGTAAAGGCAATGATCATTATCTCCGCTGGGTTCAAGGAGATGGGAGGAGAGGGAGCCGAGCTTGAGATTAAACTGGTCGAGACTGCAAAGAAATATGGTATAAGAATTCAGGGTCCAAACTGTCTAGGGACTATCAATACCCATTTGCCTCTTGACCTGAGTTTCGCCTCAACGTTACCCAAGAAGGGTAGCATTGGTTTTATTACCCAGAGTGGAGCACTGGGCACCGCGATTCTTGACTGGGTTATATCCGAGGAAATTGGTTTCGGCAGTATCGTCAGCCTAGGAAATAAGGCGGATCTGGATGAGATTGACTTCATCGAGGCCATGGCAGAAAACCCTGACATAAAGGTGATCCTGCTATACCTGGAATCCATCGAGAGGGGGCGTAAATTCCTTGAGGTTGCCTCAGAGGTCGTCAAGACAAAGCCAATCATGGTTGTAAAAGGAGGAACCAGCAGCGCAGGTGCGAAGGCCGCGGGAAGCCACACGGGTGCGCTGGTCGGCAGCTTCCTTGCCTACCAGAAAGCATTCGACAAGGCAGGCGTCATACTCAGCGAGTCAATGGAGGATCTGTTCAATTACGCGGTCGCCTTCACTGAGCAAAACCTACCAAAAAAGGAAGGTGTAGCCATTGTTACCAACGCTGGTGGCCCAGGTATCCTTTCAACGGATCTGATCGATTCACTCGGCCTCAAGATGGCGGCGTTGACAGAATCCACGGTAAAAACTCTCAGGGAAAACCTTCCATCGGCTGCATCGACGGGAAACCCCGTTGATATCCTTGGAGATGCCCTACCAAATAGGTACGCTGTCGCTGTTGAGGCCACTCTCAAAGACCCGAACGTTAACTCCCTCGTCGTCCTGCTCACTCCACAGGCCATGACTGATAGCCTGTCAACGGCGAAACACATTGTCAAGATTTCAAAATCGCAGGAAAAACCAGTGATCACAGTATTCATGGGAGGAAACTGGGTTGAAAAGGCAACGGAGTACCTGAAGGACAACGGTATGCCCTGCTTCAACTTCCCAGAGAAAGGAATCAAAACCCTAAACGCCCTCTACAAGTACTGCAGACACCTTAAGTTACCCGAGTTAAAACCACCAGAGTATGATGATATCGACCGGGACGCAGTTCGCAAGATATTCAACGGCGTTAAGTCCGATGGTAGAAACGTGCTGTTCCCTCATGAGGCAATGAACGTGGCAGAGGCATACGGTATCAATGCTCCCGCAAGTGCACTGTCAAAGACAGCTGACGAAGCAGTTGAAGCCGCAGACAAAATGGGTTATCCCGTGGTCATGAAGATCGTGAGCCCTGAAATCATGCACAAAACGGATATAGGGGGGGTTGAACTGAACCTTACCAACTCCAACATGGTTAGGATAGCCTTTGACGAGATTATGAGGAAGAGCAGGAAAGCTCAGCCACTGGCTAAGATCTATGGGATAACCGTAGATAAAATGGTGCCCAGGGGACGTGAGATGATAATCGGCATGAGCAGGGACCACCAATTCGGTCCAATGGTGATGTTCGGGTTAGGAGGAATATATGTGAACTATCTCAAGGATGTCGCGTTCAGGCTTGCACCAATGAACGAGAGGGAAGCCCAGCAAATGATGGAGGAAACTAGGTCATACAGTCTGCTGAAAGGCGTCAGAGGTGAAACCCCGGCTGATATCGACACGCTAAGGGAGGCAATCATTAGGGTTAGTCACCTAGTCTGGGATTTCCCCGAGCTGCAGGATCTTGACATAAACCCGATTTTCGTCTACGACGACGGAAAAGGCGTCAGTGCCTTAGATGTCAAGATAACCCTTTCTTAATTAGTGTTTTATAACTTGAAAACATCATTCAATGAATGCAGCCCACTGATCACTTTTTTGATATATTCTTTGAGCTATCTAACTCATACAGATACAATGTATTAAAAATGCTCAGTGAAGAAAACTTCAACTCAACGGCAATAGCAAAACACCTCTCTATCACCACACAAGAAACAAGCAGACATCTCAGTAGATTGGTTAACGCAGGATTAGCATACAAAACTCAAACCGGAGAATATGACCTAACGCCCTACGGATATATTATCGGTCATTCTGTATCAAATCTCCTTTTTATAACTCATAATAAATCATATTTTTCGGAACATAGTATGTCTGAAACACCAGATCGTTTTTTATCACGGCTGAACGAGTTGGAATCGTGTAACCAAATAATGGACGTAATGGTTGTGTTCGCAAACATTGAGCGAATTATCGAGGAGGCGGAGGACTATGTATGGAGGTTGACTAACCGATACAACATGATGTCTTTGCCAGAACTTGAAAAAGCAACCGAGCGAGGTGTAGAATTCAAATTGTTACAGACAAAACAGTTTAAATTCCCCCCAGATTGGCCTGGCCCAGGCGTGATTCTTAAAGATGCTAGATTAAATGGCGTTTTTGAAGTACGAAATAACCCCGATGCAAATATTTTTCTAGCCATGAATGAAAAAGAGGTCGCTATTCTTGCCTTTCCATTAAACGAGAACTCTTTCGATTATCGAGGATTTTCATCAAAGGACCTAAAATTCCTTGGATGGTGTACTGAAGTCTTTGATTATTACTGGCAGACAGCTTCTCAAGTGAATTAAATCAGAAAAATACTACGCGCGTGTGCTAGTATATTATTAAAATGTTGGAAGAGGTTTTTTGGAAACATACCCAGTAAATGGTTTCGGGTAAATCACTCGTTCTTGACGTATTCCACTGCCTCCTGGTTCGTCATGGAGGTCCCGTGTTTTCTCATGAAGTAATAAGCAACGTTCCCGATGTCCCTAGCCAGGATCTCCTCGGCGTTTCTATGGTCCGTTAAGATGTACTGTGGCCAATCAATTATCCAGTCCTTGCCGTCCTCGTCGATCATAATATTGTACTCGCTGAGGTCAGTATGGATAACCCCCGCCTTGAAGACTATCCTCATATTGTCAAGGATGCCCATTAGGAATTCCTCGGGCTCCTCCAGGCTTATGATGTCAGATAGCTGGCCTCCCTTGATGAATTCCATAATAATGACGTGTCTGTTCTGGTGGATAGGCTTTGGAACGCTAACCCCGGCATCGTACATCAACTGCAACGCCTTGAACTCGAACTCAGCAGCCAAACGAGACTGGTGTAACCAGGAGGTGTGCCTCCGTTCTGCCAGATATTCCCTTTTCCTCTTCGTGTCCCTGAAGCTGGTTCTGCCCAGCCTGTGGAACTTTACCGCGACGGTGATATCATCGGAGGTTACACCCTCAAACACATCAGCCTCTTTCCCTACCCCTATCGATGGGCCGAGGAACTCGATGAGTCTGGATTTTACGATGGCGTTCAGGGCTAGCATGTCGTAGGCCGTATAATTCATGAGATAACCCAGGTACGGGTCACTCTGCCGATAAATGAGATCATTCCGGTAAAGCCGATTGAGATAGAAATCCACCCTACGCTCTGAAAAACCTGTGATCCTCACTAGTTCACGGGGAGGGACAACATGGTATTTTATCATCCCCAGCTCGATAGCCGACAGAACACGGATATCGTGCTTGTCTACCTTCGTTAAAGTCTGCGCTGCTTTTTCTGCTGAGGACACGGGGATAGAATATGGATGGGGGCTTATATGATATCCAGTCGGTCCTTGAGGGCGAGGGATATCGGGATTCCAATTGCACCTGCCACGATTGCCTGGAACACGTTGAATGGGATCTCAACTGCGGCTGCAGGAACTCCATACAAGAAAGACTGGAATATGAAATATCCTACAGGAATCAGAACGGCGCCTGCTGCCCAGGCAATTATCGTCTTTTTCAAGGTTCTTCCCTCTTTATCTCCTGCAAGCTTACCCGTAACGTACCCTTCAGCCCCTTTGATGAGTGCCGTTGGTATTACGTATGTGTACCAGCCTCCTAATAGATCAGCTAACCCAGACCCAAGTCCGCCGGCTAATGCCCCTACTACGGGTCCAAATACAAGTGCTGAGATCTGGACTACTACGTCTCCAAAGTTGAAGTATCCGCTGGTTGCGGGAATGGGGAATGCGAACATTATAGTTGCTATGGTTGCCAGTGCCCCCATCACACCTATGGCCGCTATCTGTCTAGTGTTTAAAGATGACATAACATATTACAGTTATAACTATAATATAAAATGTGTAGTTGTAACTATACTATTTTTCGATTAAACAACCTAAAGGTACCAGAGATAGATGGGCTTAGAGCAATACTTGCAGGTCATCAAGGGCCTGGAGGGCCCGCCTTCCCCGCTCGGTAATCTCAAGCTGCTTCCTCTTACCATCAGGAGTGGACTTAACCAGTCCCCTCCTCTCAAGGTCCGTGAGGTGCTGGTACACGGCACCTATAGTCATATCAAGGCCGATGCTCTTCCAGATGGCATACCCGTAGGTGGGCTGCTGCTCGATGATCCTCAAGATCTTCTCCTTCGTTGAGAGTCTAGACCCCAGTCGGGGTGCCTTTTTCCTTTTTGTCAGGTTCCTCAGGATGTCATCTGTCTTCAGTCCGCTACTGGTTACCAGGCACACGATCTTTGCATCAGAGCTGATCCTCGATTGGACCTCCGCCAATTTCAGACAGGCAACTGGTGCCGACGATGCCGGCTCTGCGAATATGCCCTCCTTGCCGGCGATCTCCCTGCCCGCCTCAACCATCTCATCATCCGAAACAGAGACGGCGAAGCCATTTGAGTCCCTGAGGGCGTTAAGAGCCAGTTTCCCGTACAGCGGCTCCTTGACCCTGATGGCGGAGGCATTGGTGTTCCCGTCCTCGATCTTGATAGGTTCGTCCGAATCCTCCGAGAAAGCCCGGGAAATGGGGGCGCATCCCACAGCCTGTACCCCGATCAACGCCGGCTTTTTTTCGATCATACCAAACATCTCCATCTCCTTGAATCCCTTCCAGATCGCATGGAGAGTCGCTCCGCTTCCCATGGCAACGATTACCCAGTCAGGCACTCCCTCTTGCTCCACGATCTCGTAACTGATTGTCTTGAGTGCTTCGATGGCTAGCGGGTTCAGCTCGGTTGTGGCCTGGTACCAGTCCATCTCCTCCTCTAGCTCCTTGGCCATCGCGATAGCCTCTTCGATTCGGTCTCCTTTCTGGACGATCTTTGCGTCGTACATCATCATTTGGGCCAGCTTGCCCATATCAACCATGCTGGGCACCACTAGGTTGCAGTTGATATCCTCCCTGGCCGAGTAGGCGGCGATTGATGCTCCGTGGTTGCCGTTTGTGGCGCAGACAACTGAATCATAGCCCCTGCTCTTGGCGTCGGAGATGATTAGGCTGGCGGACCTGTCCTTGAAGCTGTTGGTGGGGTTCCTGGTCTCGTCCTTGAGGTACAGGTTTTTGAAGTGGAGAGACTCTGCCAACCTCTCTGCCTTCTGCAGGGGTGTGCCTCCCTCGCCTAGGCTCACCGTCGTGGATATCTTCGGCAGGACCACCTTGTAACGCCAGAATGTCAGCGGGCCGTTGAATTTTATATTATCATTGACGAGCCGATACTCCATCAAACCCCCGCATTCAGCGCAAACCGTGACGGGGTTATTGTCGCTTGTGCCGTACCCACACTTCAGGCACTCAAGAACGTGGCTCATCATGGCATATTGTACGCCCCAGCGTTTTATCATTATTCTTTGAGCATAATAAGACGGACTGGGTATACCCTTTTATCGAGTAAACAATACACCAGACATTGAAAATGAACCTAGGAGAGCTGCGGCCAGGTATGGAGGAGCTAGATCTAGCGGTAACCATCATTAGCCTAGAGAAGCCTAGGGAGATTGAGACCCATCGAGGCAAGAAGCATACACTTGTCGATGGCAAGGTCCGGGATGACATGACTTCTAGGGAGCTCACAGTATGGAACGAGACGATATCGGAGCTTGAAAGTGTCAAGCCAGGGGACAAGGTTAAGCTCATAAACTGTTTCATCAGTAGCTTTAAGGGAGTCCTGTCCGTGAACGTGGGCAGGGACTCAAGGATAGAGAAACTGTGATCGATTATTCCGAGCTTGAGGATATTTCTAGGGCGAGACAGGAGTCCAGTGGGTGCCACGGGTACGACCATACTGAGCGCGTCATTAACTTATGTGAGGCAATAGGCATCGAGTGTAACGCTGACATGGTCGTGCTTATACCTGCGGCGATTTTGCATGATATAGGTCGACCAAACGATGACCACGCTTCACACAGCGCGGTCCAGGCCAAGGAGATATTGATGGATAAGGTGTGGGATGTTGACACCATCAACAGCATTGTACATGCCATCAAGGTCCATAGTTTCTCGGTTGGAGGCGAGGCATTGACCCTCGAGGCCCGGATTCTTAGCGATGCAGACAAGCTTGATGCAATTGGGGCAGTCGGAGTGTACAGAGCAGCACAATACGGGGTCGAGCACGGCAGGCCAATAGAGGATTTTATCGGCCACTTTCACGAGAAGCTGCTCAACCTAAAGGATATACTCTATACAGAGATGGCGAAAGATATGGCTGCAAAGCGCCACGATTTCATGCTATCCTACCTTGAACAGATTGGTAGGGAGCTCAAAGGTCTAGTCTGATCCCCATCGCCTGTACAAGTTGTTTTTCTTACCAAGCTGATCAAGGATCTTGCCAGTGATGAAATCAACTAAGTCTTGAATGCTCTTTGGGTCATGATAGAACCCGGGCATCGCTGGGAGGATTACCGCGCCCATATGGGCTAACTTTGCCATGTTCTCCAGGTGGATCGCGTGAACCGGTGTCTCCCTCGGAACCAAAATCAACGGCCTCCCCTCCTTGAGCTGCACATCGGCTGCCCTTGTAACGAGGTTGTCTGCGAACCCGTGGGCTACCGCTGAAATGGACTTCATTGTACAAGGTACTATGACCATGGCGTCAACGTTGTGGCTTCCACTCGCTATCCCGGCTAGCAAGTCATCTTGATCATAGACGGCATCAGCTAGTTTGACAAGTCCATCTGTTCCTCCAAGCTCGTGTTTAGATACTTTCGTCCCAGCTTCAGTGATTATAAGATGGGTCTCTATACTGTGTTCCTTTGCCGCCTTGAGAAACCCCTCAGCGTATAATGTGCCTGATGCCCCTGTTACGGCTACAATCACTTTCATGGAGATATCAACTAACTCTGAGAAGCTCTGGTGTATAATAACGTGTTCTAAAGGAGAGGTTTACTCGCCTGGGGCGAGGGTCTTTGGGTCGATCACAACGTAAACAACGTTGTTACCACGGATGAATATGTCTCCATACTTGGCGACTAGCCCAGTTTTATCGTACTCCTTAGAGTCCTTGAGGATCATGTTCATGTATCCGTCTGCACGAACCAGCTTTCCCCTGTATGAACCCCTTCCCTTGAGTGCGATTTCCACGTTACTTCCATTTGATTTCATCAAAACATTCAATGGTTTTTTTCTTCGTTCCAAGTATTGCACCTTTTGTGAATTGTTACATGTGCGATGTGCAGGCTATAAAAACCTTCTGAACTAGACATTTACATACTCTTCTATCGTGTGTTTCTTATTACAGCTATCCAGTCGTTGATGTTTTCGATATCATTCACGATATTTACTGTCAACCCACCCGTTTCCACCAGATTACTGAACTCATCCTCGGAGTAGACACGTTTTAGAGAGCTGATAACTAGGGTACCATTTTGTGTGACTACTCTTGACGATTCAGCGACTAGTTTATTTGAGCTGGGTAAATTCTGAATCACAGTTATAGATACCATGTTATCAAAGACAGCCGCCCTGAACGGCAGGTTCTCTGAGTCACCCTGGACAAGGGCGCGGTTTCCAGCTTTCTCTCGGGCTTCCTTCAATAACTTGGAGGATATGTCCAGTCCCACTGAATATTGGTCAAGAAATGGCAAAAATAGCCCGGTGCCGCAGCCATTATCCAGTGTTTTACCCCTACCTAAGTAAGCCAAAATATGCTCGTATTTTGCTGTCTGTTCCTCCATGTACCGGACATTGTACAGCTTCCCTCCCAACTCGTCGTACCTCGCCTTAACGCGGCTCTTGTCCGGCTGGCTCATGGGCTATGTTTGATATAGGGGTTTGTATTCTTTTTGGGTGATATACATGGAAGCATTGAATGCAATTATGGGTAGGAGGAGCATCAGGAACTATACGGGCGAGAAGATCCCTGACGGGAACATCAAGGTATTACTGGAGGCAGCGATGAATGCCCCCAGTGCTCACAACAACAAACCCTGGCATTTCATAGTTGTTGATGAAAGGGAGGCGCTTGATAAGATACCTGAGTACCACCCGTACTCCAAGATGTTGGAGCAGGCCAGCCATGCGATCGTTATTTTAGGCGATACCCAGGTCCAGGATACAGATTTCTGGATACATGATTGCGCGGCAGCTACACAGAACATGCTGTTAGCGGCACACGCGATGGGGTATGGGGCGGTCTGGCTCGGGGTCCACCCGAGTGAGGCTTTGATCAAAGGAACGAAAGACCTGTTCGAGATCCCTGACAATGTCACACCGCTTGGTATAGTGTCCCTGGGCGTGACTACTGTTGTGAAACCTCCCCGTGAGAACTACGACGAGGACAGGGTCCACAAGAACAAGTGGTAATCCTATACCACCACCATAACATATTTATAGTAATGTTATAGTTCTCTTATTAGTAAACTATTAGAGGTCTATAACATGTCCGATAAAACGACTATACAGATCGATAAGAAGCTGAGGTCAGTTTTAGATGACGTCAAGGACGAGATCTCTGGACTCGGAAACGAACGTATAAACTACAATGATATCGTGTACCGATCACTACAATTTAGAGAAGTAGCACTTATCCTGGCATCATACCTCCAGAACGTAAATACACAGTTCAATCCCTACAATATATTGGCATGGTACTTCGACACCTTCAACAAAACCATTGACACCGACGTCCTATCTGCATACAACCAGGTAATGACCGAGTCTAGTTCACGCACAAAATGGATGAAACAGTTTACTGGAGGTGAAAATGAATGAGTACTACATTGTTCCCCAAGGAAGTCTATGTAATTACAGAGGCGATAACACCAGCAGAACCTGCGATAATAGAGGCCCTTCGTTCAATATTCAAGCAACTAGGTATCAACAAGGACCTCTCCTGACCTCCCTCCTTCGAATCATTTAAGAAACTCGGACTGGATGGGTATGTTCATGAGTCAGGAATTTATTGACATCATACTTAGCAGGAGAAGTATCCGCAAGTTCACCGGAGAGGACATCCCGGAAGCAGACATAAAGACAATACTTGAGTCGGCCATGGCGGCACCATCTGCATGTAACCAGCAGCCCTGGCACTTTGTAGTCACAAAGAGCAAGGAGACCCACGACAAGATTAACGAGATTCAACCATACACAGGCATGCTCAAAAAGGCAGCCCTTGGCATCACCGTATGCGCGGACCCGGAGCTACAGACATGCCCAGGGTTCTGGCAGCAGGACTGTTCAGCGGCCATCGAGAACATCCTACTGGCGGTACACGCCATGGGTTACGGAGCAACCTGGTGTGGCCTATACCCAAACGATGATATCGTGTACAAGATCAGGGACCTACTCGAACTACCGAAAACCATTTTCCCACTGGGAGTAATCGCAATTGGCGTACCTGACGAGGAGAAGCCTCCCTCAGATAGGTACAACGAGGACAGGGTCCACCACGAAAAGTGGTAAACACACCATTTTCTTTCTCAAAAACGGTTTCCCACTAATATTATAAAGAGTCATCGTGTCTCAGAGGTTATGAGTTATAATCCGAGGCATAAGAGCAGCTATGTATACGATGGCCCAGAGAGGATAAGCCACAGGGCCCTACTGAAGGGAACCGGAGCGACAGAAGACGACATGAAGAAACCTCTCATCGCAGTCGTCAACAGTTATACTGACATCAACCCCGGACACGTTCACCTGAACCAGATCGCAACACAGGTTAAACTAGGTATTGCAGCTGCAGGTGGGCTAGCCCGTGAGTTCAACACCATAGCGGTCTGTGACGGTATCGCCATGGGGCACGAGGGCATGAAGATGAGCCTACCTAGTAGAGAGCTCATCGCAGACAGCATCGAGGTCATGGTAACTGGCCACGGTTTTGACGCCATGGTCTGCATAACCACCTGCGACAAGATCGACCCAGGTATGATGATGGCAGCAGCCAGGCTCGACATTCCAACCATCTTTGTCCTCGGAGGACCCATGGACCCCGGATGTCCCAAGTGGGGTCACTTCAAGGACAAGACTATCACCGTTCAGGAACTCTTCGAGGCAGCTAGCCTAGCAGTAGGCGGCAAAATCAGCGACGAGGAGGTCAAGTATCTTGAGGACATCTGCTGCGGTCCAGGTGCCTGTGGCGGAATGTTCACGGCAAACACAATGCAGTGCCTCATCGAGAGCATCGGTATGACCCTACCCTACATGGCAACGGCCAACGCGACTGGGAGCGAGAGGGCAAAGCTGGCCAAGGAAGCCGGTGAGAAGATCATTGAGCTACTTGAGAAGGGCATCACACCAAGAAAGGTTATGACCGAGACAGCGTTCAGGAACGCGATTGCAGCTGACATGGCACTTGGAGGAAGCACGAACACGGTTCTTCACCTTAAGGCAATTGCAGACGAGTGCGGGATTGATCTCCCTCTAGACCTGTTCGACGAGATTAGCAAGAATACACCTCACCTCATCAACATGGCACCAGCTGGACCACTCAAGATTGTTGACCTACACGCAGCAGGTGGAATCCCCGGCGTCCTGAAGAGGTTGGGAGACAAGCTGGACACAAGCGTCATCACTACCTCAGGAAAAACCCTGAAGGAGAACCTCAATGGTGTGCTGATCCACGACGACGAGGTCATCAGGACATTCGAGAACCCAATCCACGAGACAGGCGGAATAGCAATCATGAGGGGAAACATCTCTCCCGGTGGCGGAGTAGCAAAGCTGGCTGCAATTGATCCCTCAATGTGGGAGTTCACAGCCACTGCAAAGTGCTATGACACAGAGGAGGAGTCATTGAAGGCAATCCACGCAGGCGAGATCGTGAACGGAGATATCGTCATCATCAGGTACGAGGGCCCAAAAGGAGGCCCAGGAATGCGTGAGATGCTAGCAGCGACAAGTGCAGTCATGGGTTACGGACTAGACAAGGTAGCTCTCCTGACAGATGGTAGGTTCAGCGGGGCAAGCCGTGGACCATGCATCGGACACATCAGCCCTGAGGCAGCAGTCGGCGGACCAATCGCCCTAATCAAGAACGGCGACAAGCTAACCATTGATGTTCCTAATAGGAAACTGCATCTTAACGTCTCAGACGAGGAGCTAGCCAAGAGGAAGGCAGCGTGGAAACCCATGCCACCGAAAGTGACAACAGGCTATCTGGCAAGATACGCCAAGCTGGTCACAAGCGCTGATAAAGGCGCAATCCTCGAAATCTAATATCTCAACTACTATTTTCTTTTTATTTACTTAGGGCATAAACCTAGGACAATTTATCAAATTACAGTCATTCACACTTTTTTCTACTTGACAGCTCTGAGTCACTGAAAAATGACGGTTTTGTCTCAGCATTCTGAGACGAAAAGCCGTAATTCACGGTAAAACAGGGCATTCAAACGAGGAAGAAAAAAAGGCTCAGAAACATCGGTTTCAGCATACATTTACTGCTAAATACCCCTAGGGTAGGCATCAAAATGTTGCTCGTAAAATAGGGGTATATGTTTAGGGTTTAGGAGAAATATTTCTCCAAGCCCTCAGAATCGGATTCAGACATCCCGAGGGCGGTTATTGACGCCTTGTTCAGGTCAAATACCCGAGTAGCGACTTTTACAATGTCCTCGACAGTGACCGCCTCAAGTAATTGAACTATCTCCTCAACTGTCCGGGGGTTATCCAATCTTAATGTTGATACGCCTATCTGGTGCATCCTCCTCTGGTTACTCTCCGAGCCCAGGATGAACATGCCTATTGTCTTCTGCTTCACAGTCTCAAGGACATCTGGTTTCAGTCCCTGTTTCAAAACCTCTAGTTCATTCAAGGTTACATCCACCACCTCAGCTACGTTTTGCTTGCTCGTGCCAGCCAACACCACAAAGGTCCCTACATCCTCTAGGCTCTGGTTATAGGCATATATACTATAGACCAGCCCCCGCTTTTCCCTTACCTCCTGGAATAACTTACCGCTAGAGCCCACACCAAGGTAGCTGGAAAGAATAGTCATCGCTGCCCCGTCATCGTGCCCGTAATGAATGCCTGGGTAGGCCATGGCAAGTTGGACTTGTCCTGAATTCCTTTCTACCATATTTTTACCGGGAATATGCTCAGGCTTTGAACGTTTTTTACTTGATTTACCTAGACCTTTTTGTATGAAAGATGTGAGGTCATTTGCCATCTTTTCGTGGTCTACAGCACCCGCGGCCACAGCAACGATCTCGCCATAGTGTTCCTTGTAATAGCCCTTGATTGACTCAAGGGACATCTTGGATATGGTCTCCAAAGTTCCTGTGATCGAGTGAGCGGCTCTATTACCCTTCCAAATGTTCGCCGTGTATAACTCATGGATGAGGCTTGCAGGGTCGTCCTGAACACGCTTGATTTCCTCAAGAATCACCTGACGCTCCATCTCTACATCTTTGGAATCCATGACGCTGTTGACCAGCATATCGGATAGGACCTCTGTTGCTAAGCTCAGATCCTTTGCCCTAGTTCTTGCGATATATGTAGTCATGTCCCGATCAGTGAACGCGTTCATGTAGCCTCCTCGATTCTCAATTACAGAGGATATTTCGCTTGCTGACCTAGTCGGGGTACCCTTGAAAAGTAGGTGCTCTAAGAAGTGACTTCCACCCTCAAGACCATCCCCCTCGTCTCTGGAACCAACATTGACCCATAATCCAAAGCTCGTGCTTAGGGATGCGGGGTTGTGTTCAGTAATCAATCGAACGCCATTAGGCAACAGCTCATCTCTTAGTTCCAGAGTCATAATCATCTTCACCCCCTCCCATAACACCAATGGATAAAAAGATGCGTCTTCACAATCGTTTTCACCATTAAAAAGCCTAAAAAACACATGGATATAGTTTGAGTCCAAACCATTTTTCATAGTTTATATATAAAATCCTCAGTCATTAAAAAACGGTTAAAAAATGCACATATAGGGCTTCAAAATTGCGTCTTTTATGTAGTTTACGCAAACGGATGTTTTACGCCTTATAGTAAAGGTACCTTCAACACTTTGGACATGAATTGTATCCCATTTTTTACTAGGTTTTCAGAAAGACCGAATGGGCTCATAGGGGGAAGAGGGGAAGGGAAATAGTTTTTTTCCATAACTCTATAAAGTTATTGGGACAGGTGCTCAGCGATCTCCTCACCCTCGGAACTCAGGGATATAGTATAGTTCTTCCTCGGACTTAAGCCGATTCTCTGCATTATTTTTCCCCGGAGATCCATAGGAATTTCGGCCAAAAGGTATAGGGTATTTGATGTAAATTTGTCATGGTTTTCTATGAACTCTACGATATTTTCTGGGGTGAGGCCAGTCTGCTCAGACAGGCTCCACAGGTCCATTGATTCTTTGCCATATAGAGATTTCATCAATAGGAGATGCGTCGATAGGGACCGCGTCTTGTCTAGGTCTTCAAAGCTTGTTTCTTTTAGCCCTGGGAACTTTGGTATCTCCACGCGTTTTTCTATTATCTTCTCAACAATTTTCTCTACAGGTTTTTCAACGATTTTTTCTATAGTTTTCTCAACCACTTTCTCCCTTATCTGGATAGGGGTATTTCCCCTGAAAACATCAAGCTGGAACGAGGTTTCGCGGCCTTTCTTTGTCAATTTCCATAGATCGAATGTATAGCGTCTTTCATAGGGCAGGGTCGTTGGTTTTCCCCGCTCTGATGCCTTTCGGACAAGTCCCACCTCCTGGAGGGCGCTTAGCCAGTTGTTGAGCTCGACTTTGGATAATTTGTTTCCTTGCTCTACGAGAATTGGCTGCATGTCATAGGTGGTGAGGTATTCTGTTTCTGAGTCCCTTAGGATCAGGAATATGTGGCGGGCGTTTCTGCTCTGTAGAGGTCTTAGTGTTTTCTCGAATATCTTCTCCAATTCCTCCCGATTTGGGGGTTTGGACTTGTCCTTTAGGGCCATTTACGCCTCTAATCTATATTCAGTAATTTCCTGAATATTAATCTATCTGATCAGAAAAATACTGATCGAATATTTACGGAAAATAATATACCCTAATTACGGTCAAACAATATAGAAAGGTCATGCCAAAGCCCAAGGTATATGTTACGAGAAAATTCTTTGATGAAGCCATCGATTTGATAAAGTCCGTGGCTGATGTCGAGATCTTTGAAGGAGAAAACGACCCAATCCCTAGGAAGCTTCTCAAAGAGAAAATAGCGGATGTCGATGGACTACTCCCAATGCTCACGGATAAGGTAGACGGTGAGCTGATGGACCTGGGTAAAAACCTCAAAGTCGTGAGCAATTACGCTGTGGGATACAACAACATAGTAGTTCCTGATGCCACTGAAAGGGGGATTATCGTGACCAACACTCCGGGCGTTCTGAACGATTCAACGGCTGACTGTGCTTTCATGTTGATGATGGCAATCAGTAGGAGATTAGTTGAGGTTGACAAGTTTGTCAGGGAGGGAAAATGGGTCAAGGCATGGGGCCCCAAGATGCTCCTGGGCTCAGATGTGACGGGGAAGACCCTTGGCATAGTGGGGCTTGGCAGGATCGGCCAGGGGATGGTCCCAAGGGCAAAGGGCTTCAAAATGAATGTCATTTATCACAACAGGAACCCTAGTCCAGAGAAGGAGAAAAGGCTCGGTGTTGAGTACAGGGAATTCGATGATTTACTGAATGAAGCGGACTTTGTGAGCCTCCACGTGCCCCTCAACGACGAGACGAGGCACCTGATAGGCGAAAGAGAGTTAAAGCTCATGAAGCCCACTGCCTTCCTCATTAATACATCAAGAGGTCCAGTTGTCAATGAAAAGGCGTTGACAAAGGCACTGAGGGAGAAATGGATCGCCGGGGCTGGGCTTGATGTCCTCTACAACGAGCCCACCGAGCATGATAACCCGTTACTGGAACTTGACAACGTCATCGTAGCCCCGCACATAGGGAGTGCCACAACTGATACCAGGCTCGCAATGGCAATGAAGGCGGCTTCAAACCTTGTTGCGGCCCTCAAGGGCGAAAAACCGCCGGATATTGTCAATCCAGAGGTTTTAGAATAAAACGCGGGAAAACCCGGTTTTTTCAACACATTTTCTGCTAAAATACCCCAGGGTAAGTAAGTAGAAGATGTCTCGCGTTTTTTCGATAAAATTGATTCAAAATGAAGTTTCAAACGTTTTCCGTCAAATCCCTGAAAACCGTGAAAAACGAGGGTTATGTCCCAGAATGCTGAGACAAAAGGTTAGATTTTGCCACTCTCATGCCTAGCCGCGAGGACGAAGCACATATCGTCCACCATTGCCCCCAGGTCATAGTCAGGGGACCACCCCCACTCCGCTCTAGCACACGAGTCATCGATACTCATAGGCCACGAATCGGCTATTTCTTGCCTGAAATCGGGCTTGTATGTGATGGTGAACTCTGGCTTGTGCTTCATTATCTCTGCAGCAAGCTCAGCTGGGTTGAAACTGAGGGAGGAGAGGTTGTAGCTTGTGCGGTGCTTCAGGGTCTCGGACGGGGCATCCATGAGGTCCTGGAACGCCTTCAGGCAGTCAGGCATATAGATCATGGGCAGCGTGGTGTCTGGCCTGAGGAAGCACTCGTAGCTTCCCCTTTCGATCGCCTCGTAGAATATCTCCACGGCATAGTCGGTGGTCCCCCCACCCGGAGGGGCGACGTTGCTGATAACACCAGGCAGCCTGATGCCCCTGACATCGACGCCGAACTTCTCGAAGAAGTACTTGCCTAGAAGCTCTCCCGTCACCTTTGTTACCCCGTATATGGTCCTTGGCGTTAGAACCGTGTCCTGTGGAGTGTTCAATCGGGGGGTCTCTGTACCGAAGGCAGCAATGCTGCTGGGGTGGAATATTTTATCGATCAAGCTCTCTCTTGCCATCTCAAGGACGTTCCTGAACCCGTTGATGTTTACGTCCCAAGCAAGGTCCGGCCTCATCTCGCCCGTGGCGCTGAGGATGGCTGCCAGGTGATAGACCACATCTATGTCATACCCCTTGACCAAGCCCCTTAACTCGGCTACATTCAGGACATCAAGCCGCTCATACGAGCTGGAATAACTGCCGCTAGGCTCCTTGATATCAGTCGCCAAGACGTTTTGAGTACCATAAAGCAGTTGAAGATGCGGTACGAGCTCAGAGCCAATCTGACCCAGGGCACCTGTAACCATCACGCGCCTATTGTCCCCACCCATTAGAATCAATTTAAACTAGCCCACTCACCATAAAACCGTTACCTCTCACCAACACCTGAACAGGAATAGGGGCAAACAGGCGTTTTCGTCCCAGAACGACGAGACAAAAACAAGTTTTTTCCCTTTAATGCACGTCACTTGACATAAGACAGTACAAAATTTATTTTTTCGCGAGATTACCGGTGACAGGAACATGATTTTTTTCTCCTTATGTCATGTTACTTGATACAAGAACTCGGAATTTTATTTTTCGCGATATATGCGGTAACCACTCACAAGGGGACACCGGGCAGCACGCCCTCCCACCCGTTATCACCATTTTTCCCCTTATGTCAGGTTACTTGACACAAAACAGTACAATCGATAAAGATAATACACCAACCGGCTTCCATCAATTGAAGGTAATATAATGAGGGACCCAACGGGCTTCCTGGGAAAGGAGTACCAGGAACTAGTGGACAAGGCACTGGACTGGCGG
>JABIBQ010000068.1 GCA_018652685.1 Candidatus Bathyarchaeota archaeon | reverse complement strand
CTGGCTTGTTCGGTCTCATCTGCCTGACGGCGACCATGGCGCAGTCCCTCCTTGAGATAACCATGGCTACGCCATCGAACTCAAGCATCTCCTTGAACGCCTCCTCGGCTTCCTTCATATTGTACGCGTCAACGACCTTGACAAACTTTACTCCTGAAGCCCTCGCAATGTCCTCGATCATGATGGGCTCCACCTTATCCCCTGTGGCTGTGATTCCCATCTGTGGGTTTGTCTGGAAGCCTGTCATTGCCACCGCGGCGTTGTCCGCTACGACAATCTTTATCTTTGCTCCGTTGTGAACCGCGTTCTGCAGCGATGGAATGCCTGCGTGGAAGAACGTGCCGTCACCAATCCAGGCGATGGTGTCAACTCCAAGCTGCTGCATACCCTGGGACACACCGATGCTTGAACCCATGGCGAAATATGTGTCCTCGAACTCCATCGGTGGCGCGTGGGCTAGACCCATGCACCCGATATCTCCGTTGACAACGACATTCATGAGGTCTCCCTTGACAGTCTTGACCGCCTTCTTGAGGGCGTAGATGCTTGACCTGTGTGGACAACCTGCGCACATCGTCAGCATCCTGTCGAACATCAAGTCGTCCTTAGCTGCCTCGATTTCCGTCCTACTGGGGTCATCATAGTGTGCTCCAGTCAGCTCAGCTATTTTTGCCTCGACAAGCTCTTGGCTCAGCTCTCCCTCCCTCGGGAATGATAAGTCCTTCCTGCCCAGAATTACCAAGTCAGGGTTGACAGTCTTGGATAAGGCTGTGACCATCAGCTCGATGAACGGGTCAACCTCTTCGGCGATGAGGACCGTGTCAACCGATTCGATGAGCTTTGTGACCAACTTTGCAGGCATCGGGTGTGGAGTGCTCAACTTCATGTAGGAGATTTTGTCCTCGACCCCGAGGCTCTCCAATGCGTCCTTCACATATGTGATCGCAAACCCTACGCCGATTATCCCAAACTTTGAGTCATTTACCAGCTTTAGCTCGTTGAAACTTGTCTTCTCGAAGACTTCCTGTACCGCATCGATCTTTCCGTGTCTCTCTGGATGACGCCTGAACAGCTTCTCGAACCCTGCAACACGGTAACTGAACTCGTCCCATGCAAACTCCGGTTTCCTGCCGAGGTCTCTTATCTCGCCGAGTTCTACATCGCTTCTCATATGACTAAGACGAGTGACTGTCCTGAGTAGAACGGGCAGTTTTACCTGCTCTGATAGCTCCAGGCCGAATATCGTCATCTCCTTTGCCTCCTGTGGGTTGCTGGGCTCGATTATCGGCACATCGTTGTGGGGTCCGAGCCATCTGTTGTCCTGCTCGGTTCTGCTACTGTGCTGGCTTGGGTCATCGGTTGAGACTACAACCAGCCCACCTTTGACTCCTCTGAGAGTGATTGGGTTGAGTATGTCAAGGGCCACGTTGACACCCACGTGCTTCATAGGGCAGATGGTCCTTTGGTTTAGCATCGAGGCGCCGTAGGCTACCTCAAGTGCCACTTTCTCGTTGGCGCTCCACTCAAAGTGGAAGCCAAGCTTCTTGGCGACCCTTGCGAGGGTGTTACCAATCTCGGATGAGGGGGTTCCAGGATATGAAGCGGCCAGAGTTATACCGCCTTCGATGGCTCCCCTTGCAATAGCCTCGTTTCCCATGAGGACGACCCTCTTACCCGGCTCGTCCAATGCGACAGGATGTGACATTATGAATCACATTCAATGACAGGGGGTGATAATAAATTTCTTTCCCAAAAAATGGGGTGTTTTTAATAAAATGTTTAATGAAACCGGGCTCGAAACTGATATAATTGTTTGATGTACGTATGTTTCATGGGCATTTTACGGGAGACAGTTCTAGGCAGGACCGGACTGAAGGTTAGGACTCTTGGGTTTGGGGGCATCCCCATCCAGAGAGTATCCGAGGAGGAGACCATCAAGATCGTACGACACTGCTATGAGCTAGGCATGAACTATTACGACACAGCCAGGGGCTATACGGTAAGCGAGGAAAGAATCGGTCAAGCCCTTGAAGATGTGAGGGAGAACGTTTATCTCGCCACCAAGAGCCATCAGAGAACTGCAGAGGGAATCTGGAAGGAGCTTGAGGTCAGTCTTGGAAACCTGAGGACCGATTACATCGATGTCTACCAGCTTCACAATGTTACAAATCAGCAGCAGTGGGAGGAGGTCAGAGCACCTGGGGGTGCCATGGAGGCAGTGAACCAGGCGTTTGAGGATGGCAAGATCAAACACATCAGCGTCACGAGCCACAACCCGGACCTTGCTATCGAGCTGGTGAAATCTGGGCTATTTGAGTCATTGATGATCCCGTACAACTACCTGACCCCTAAACCAGCGGAGAAGTTGCTACCTCTATGCAAGGAGCTCAACGTTGGCACCATCATCATGAAGCCATTCGGAGGAGGAGCATTCAGCAACGCCAACACCGCTCTAAAGTACGTCTTCAACGACCCCAGCACCGACATCGTTATCCCCGGCGTAATGTCCATCGAGGAAGTTGACGAGAACTGGGCAATCTGGCTCGGCGACATGTCAATCTCCGAGGAGGAGAAAGAACTAATCGAATTTGACAGGCGAGAGCTTGGAGACAAATTCTGCCGCGGCTGCAACTACTGCCAGCCATGCCCACAATCGATACCTATCAGCTACATGTTGAGGGCCGAGAAACAGATGCTGAGGAGGATGGGTTGGAGCGACAGCAGGGTCGAAGGCATGAAAAAGGCTTTCGCGAAGGTGGAGACCTGCATCGAGTGCGGGGAATGCGAGTCAAGGTGCCCCTACGAGCTTCCCATCATCAAGCTACTCCCCGAATCCGTGGCCAGCCTCAAGGTCCACATGGAGAACAGGACCATCCCCTAGCCAAATCTTATTTCCTCATCTATCACTATTTCTTCCATGAGTCTAGATAATATTCTAAAGATAGCGGAAGGAACAACTGACGAGGTCGCTGAACTTACAAGCGGGCTGGTCAAGTTCAACTCCGCCCATCCTGATGGGTTCACCGATGAGTGCGTAGCTTACATCAAGGCGTACTGCGATAAACACGGCATCGAGAACGAGGTCCATGCTAATGACCCCAAGAAGCCAAACATTGTAGCGAGAGTCAAAGGAACCGGAGACAAGAGGGTGCTCTGGGTTGGACACATTGATGTGGTGCCTGAAGGTAAACCAGAAAACTGGACATACCCCCCGTATGATGGCGTCATCGCTGATGATTGCGTCTATGGCAGGGGGAGCAGCGACATGAAAGGGTCATGCGCTGCCGCCATGGTCTCTGCTAGGATACTCAATGAACTGGAATCGATCCCAAACACAGTGGAGTTCTGGTTCGCATCTGACGAGGAGATCGGAGGAGGGGAAGGAGCAAGATGGCTTGCTAAGTCAGGCCGATTTAAGGCCGATGTCTGTGTTATCGGAGATGGCAACGGGGGAGGCCCCACCGCTCCCAGCATAGACCTTGGGTGTAAAGGAGGGGCAGGAGTCAAACTCATCGCCAGGGGCCAGACGGCGCACGGCAGCACCCCCTATCTTGGAAAGAACGCCATCACGAGGCTCATCAACGGTATCCCTTGGGTCGAGAAGATCGATGATTTTGAGCTTGACTGGCCTGATGACTTGAAATCCGCTGTGGAGGGCAGTATTGAATACTACAAAGGGACAACTCCGACGGGCGCTGATGATATCCTAAAATCAATGGAACACAACTTTTACACCCCATCCGTGACGTGTAACATCATCCACGGTGGTGTCAAGATCAACGTGGTTCCCGATTACGCCGAGGCCGAGTTCGATATCAGGCTCACGCCTGGGTCACACCCAACCAAGGTTGTTGACAGGATCAAGGAACTCGTGGCAAAGTCCGGGATCGAGGGCCTTGAAGTCGTTGCAACTAGGGAATACTCAGCCAAGGATTACGCCGGATACTACGAGTCACCCAACAGCAGCTTCGCAGATCAGTTCAAGGCAGTCATCAACGCGATAACAGACAAGCCAGTGAACATGAAAATACTGACAGGCGGAACAGACGGAATCAGCACGAGCAAGATAGCTGGAATACCAAGTCTAGGATACGGCACCAGCTTAACTGGGCAGGCTCATCAACCTGATGAGCGGGTTACCATCGAGAACCTTGTCCTCGGGGTGAAGATATTCACCGCGTTCCCGCTGATCTACAAGTAACCCCTTTCTCACCTTTTCTTGACGGAAAGGGTTGTCTTGTTCTTGTTATCAACTGATGATATCCCAACGGTTATCTCGAAATCTCCTGGCTCAACAACGTAGTCCATGTCGATGTTGTAAAAGGACAGTTGTTCGGGTGAGATTGTCAAGGATAACGTTCTGGTTTCACCGGGTTCCAGGTAGACTTTCTCAAAGTCCTTGAACTCCTTAACAGGACGAGTTACTGAGCTCACCTTGTCCCGGATATAGAGCTGGACGACCTCGTGACCAGCCGTATTCCCCGTATTTTTCACGTCAATGGATACTGATGTACATTCGTTGATACCTATCTCAGATTTTTTCAGGCGCAAGTTACCTACCTCAAACGTCGTATAGCTTAGCCCGTATCCGAACGAGTACAGGGGTGAAGCGTCGTCAAACAGGTACCCTCTCCTTGCGATAGGCTTGTGGTTATAGTAGCTGGGGATATGCCCGACTGATCTAGGGAAACTGATGGGCAGCTTTCCCCCCGGGTTATACTTGCCGAACAGCACATCAGCGATTGCTGTCCCTGATTCTTGGCCAAGGTACCAGACTTGGAATATTGTGGGCACAATCTCGGATAACCGCGTGAGGTTCAACGGCTTCCCACCAAAAACCACCGCGATGACAGGTTTACCGATATCCACCACGGCCTCAACAAGCTCTTCCTGAAGGCCAACCATCTTCAATGATGGGCGGTCTCCCAGGTGGTCCGTTGCCCATGCCTCGCGTGAAGTCTGTTCGTTTCCCCCTATCGCCAGGACGACAACGTCAGCTTTTTCAGCTGTTTTTACTGCCTCGACTATGCTCTTCCTGTCATCCTCTGGATTGAATGGTGTAACCTTATCGTCCGCCCAGTTTCCTCCGATCGTAATCTTACATCCCTCGCTGAACAGGACATGAGTATCATTCCCAGCTTCTGCCTTGATTCCCTCATAGAGAGAAACATTGTGGTCAGGAACACCCGCGTACCCTCCAAGCATCCTTCGGTCCCCGTTTGGGCCGATGACCGCTATGACCTTTGATTCCTCCATGTTCAACGGGGCTAACCCGCCTTCATTCTTCAGCAGAGTGATTGATTCAAGGGCGGCTTCCAGAGCCAGTTCCCTGTTCTCCATGCTACCAACAACCGCCTCTACACTTTCTGGATCAACGTAGGGGTCATCAAACAATCCCAGCTTGAACTTGATTCGCAGTATGTTCTTCACAGCTTCATCTAGAGTATTTTCCTCAACCTCTCCCTCATTGACCAAATCCACTAGATGTGGGTAGGCGAACGGATCGGGCAGCTCCATATCCACACCGGCGTTGATGCCGATCCGCGCTGCGTCCTTGAAACTTGACGCTACATGGTGCCCTAGATCGTCCCTGGCATGTAGTTGTCTGAGGGCGTTGTAGTCAGTGACAACGAAACCATCAAAGCCCCATTCACTGCGAAGAACATCTCTGATCAACCATTTGTTGGCGTGGCAGGGGACGCCATCTATCTCGTGGTAAGCGGGCATAACGCCTAGTGCACCAGCCTTCTGAATAGCCTCTTTGAATGGGTACAGATGGACTTCTCGTAGAACCCGCTCAGATATGTTTACAGGCGCTGCGTTTGATCCATCCTCAGGTTCCCCGTAAGCCGCGAAATGCTTCAACGTTGCAGCGACCCTTTTCTTGTCCTTGAACGACGAGTCTCCCTGGAGCCCTTTTACCGCCGCGATGCCCATCTCAGCTACTAAGTAAGGGTCCTCTCCGAATGTCTCTTCGACCCTTCCCCAACGCGGGTCCCTCGCGACATCAACGACAGGGGTCAAGGCATGGTGACCGCCGCGCACCCTTGCCTCCTCCGCCGTCTTTGCGTAGATATTCTCAACTAGGGCGGTGTTAAACGTGGATGCCATGGCGATTGGGACGGGAAAACTGGTCGCTCCGATGGCCGCATGACCATGCAGGCACTCTACGTGGAAGATGACGGGTATACCTAACCTGCTTTTCTGTATAACGTACTTCTGGATCTTGTTTGTCAGCTTCGCCATCTCGCGAGGAGGCTTTCCTCCTCCCTCGTCATAGTGCATACTGATCTCCCCGATCCCGTGTTTGTCCGCGAAGTACTCATCCGCTTTCTCCCTGTCAAAGTCACCGTTCCCGTCAAGTAGCTCCTCGTTGTAGACCTCCCAGATGCAGAGCGTCTGGGCTACCTTTTCCTCTAGAGTCATCCTGGATATCAGGTCGTTTACCCTGTCATCAATCGGGGCAGATGAGTCCCTGTATGCCATAAATAATCATGCCAAAGGGTGGATAAGAGATTATTATAATTTTGGCGGAGTGAAAATCTGATGTGATTGCTGTTATTATTATCTGCGAACAGTAAAATAGTCTCGCATCAAACACTATTTTGTGGTTGCTTTGAACTCAAGGGATCGAATTAGGATGACTATTGACCATCAGGAGGTCGATAGGGTGCCCATAGTTGACAATATCTGGCAAGCGACGGTTGACAGGTGGAGGAACGAGGGACTACCCTCAGGAATCGAACCCACCGACTACTTTGGCTTTGAGATGGTTGGGTTCGGAAGCGATACCGGCCCCCAGTACAAGGAGGAGGTTATTTCCATCGATGACGAGTACATTACCGAACGCGACAGCTACGGCGGCGTCAGGAAGAACCACAGAGACTTTACAACAACGCCGCTGATCGTTGATTACCCATGTAAATCAAGGGAGGACTGGGAGAAGCTTAAACTAAGACTTGAGCCCAGCGATAGGCGCATCGACTGGGTCAGCGACCTCAGAGGCAACCAGAGGGAAAGGAGCCTCGGCAAGTACATCACATTCAACGCAATTGTGGGCTACGACAAGCTACAGAAATACGTGGCTTCTGAGAGACTGCTCAGAGCAGTCCTCCGTGAGCCCGATTGGATCAAGGACATGTACAGGGCCGACACCGATCTGGTGATGGCAATGTGTGATAGAATGATTGATGGTGGATTCCATTTTAACGGCGCGTTCTTGTTCTGTGACCTTGGATACAGGCACGGACCATTCTTCTCGCCAAGGCATTACGAGGACCAACTCCACCCCATATTCAAGGAACTATGCGATTTCTTCCACGCTAGGGACATGCAGGTAATTCTACACTGCTGCGGGAACGTCAAGGAGCTGATCCCTTACTTCATCAACGCTGGGATCGACTGCCTACAACCCCTTGAGGTCAAGGCTGGAATGGATGTCATCGAGCTCAAGGAGGAGTTCGGGGACCAGATATCCTTCATGGGTGGTATCGACGTGAGGCTCATGAACCTTGACGAACCTGGGCCCATCGAGAAAGAGATCCGGGAGAAGGTATCGGCCGCGAAAGTCGGAGGAGGTTACATCTACCACAGCGATCATAGTATCCCCAACACCGTTAATTTCAAGAACTATCAGCGGGTAATTGAACTGGTAAGGAAATACGGGAAGTACTGATGATGAGCGATAACAAAGCGATCTTGGGAAAACTCAGCGAGGCTATCGTTGAGCTAGACATTGACTCCATTGTGGGACTATGCGAGAGTGCCATTGATTCAGGCGTCCCACCATACGACATTGTGATCAACGGAATGGCCAAAGGCATGGAGATAGTCGGCAATAAATACGAAGAGGGCGAGTACTACCTCGCCGAGCTTATAATGGCGGGCGAGACCATGAAAGAGGGCATGACGTACCTGGAGCCCCACCTGGCTGAGAGTGAGATAGAAAAGGCGGGAACAGCCATCGTAGGGACCGTGAAGGGAGACCTCCATGACATTGGAAAGAACGTGTTCGTCTCCCTCCTCAGGGCCCAGAACTATGATGTAATAGACCTGGGCGTTGATATCAGCCCAGATCAATTCGTAGAGGCTACAAAAGAGCACAAACCAAATATTGTCGCGATGTCTGCACTCCTCACAACCACCATGGTTGAGATGGAGAACGTGGTCAAACAGCTTGAGGAGGCCGGTCTACGGGATGGAGTGAAGATCATTATTGGTGGTGCGCCTCTTAACCAGAAGTACGCTTCCGGAATAGGAGCGGATGCGGCCGCTTCTGATGCAGTTGAGGGCATAAGAATAATAAACGAATGGCGTTAGTCTCTCCACCCATCTATCCTGCTTTTCGAGCATACTTTTTATTATTATATCCTTCTACTTTACTTGAAATGTTTGAGATAGACAAATTCGAGTTTGACGGAAAGTCATTCCAGGGAGTATTATCTACTATTCCAGGCGGGCCGAACCTTATCCTCATCAAGGGCGAAAAGGGTTTCGTGATGTGCGGATACCTGAGTACTGAGGTTGCCGCGAAAGTCGGGTTCGCAGCGGCCACCGTCAGCGGTGTAGGTAGCTTCGAAGACGTTCTCAACGCTGAGATAAAGTTCGCCACGAAAGCGGCCAACGAGCTTGGCGTCAAGGCGGGCCAAGTAGTCAGGGAAGTAATCGGGAAGCTCGGTTAAACACAGCTCTCGATCAGCTTCATCACTTTTTCTTTTGCACCTGCGTAAGTATTTAGACCATGGCTCAATAGCAGCGCGTCAAAGTCGTATTCTGCTAGTATAACCAGATTCTTTGCCGCTGAGTCAGCGTCATTACAGTACTTCTTCGGTGGGGCCTCAATTATTCTCTCATTGTCCCCGAAGATTGTGTCTCCAGCGATGATTGCCTTATGTCTGTGCATGTAGAGGGCAAGATTTCCAGGGCTATGCCCTGGGACATGGATTATCTCGATGTTGCCGCAAGCGCCAATCACATCGCCCTGGCCAAGGATGATATCGGCCTTTATCCCAGTCCTTTCCTCAAGAGCAGCCTCATCTCCTTCCCCAATAACGACCTCCGCGTCTGTTAGCTCCTTGACCTGGGCCAGATTGTTGATGTGGTCACCGTGGGCATGGGTTATGATAATCATCTTGATATCACCCCATTTAGAGCCCATCGTGTCTAGCTCCTTCTGTATGTTTTCATGGCACAGAGGGGTAAAGCCGACATCAACCAAGATGAGACCGCCCTCGCACTCAAGGATATAAACCTCAGTATCTAACCCGTCAGCGTACTCGATCTGAACGGTCCTCAGACCTTCAAGAACTTGCATATTATCGAAGATAAATGGGTGGACCGTTTATAGGTTATTCCTCGACGACGAAAATCTTCCTAGATGAAGTGTGACCTGAAATAATCGACACTGGTTTACCCAGATATTTCTTCAATAACTTGGTCACAGCAACATTCGCCTTTCCCTTGGATGCTGGTGCCCTAACGCGGACCATGAAATGACCCTTGGAAATAACCTCGACGCTGTCCTTTTTTGATTTAGGCTTAACATCGACTGTGATTCTCATTGAATAGAATAACCGCGTGTGCTTCCTAAATAGACTCCCTTTTCTATCAATGAGAAAATATCCCAGAATCACCGATTAATAATAGATATTTTTCCGTATATTTGGAACAATCCTTATACAAATTAGTAAGTGCACATATTTCAGGAGATGATGAATATTGAAAGAATGGACATGCGTTCAGGTAGGACATCATAAACGAATAAGTGAGATTATTGAGAAACAGCAAAAAGAGGGTTGGATCCTGCACACGTATCAGGCTCAAGGATCACCAACCATAGTTAATCATTATTTGCTGTTTGAAAGAGACAAATAGAATACCTAACCACAGACCTCTCAATCGATGTTTTTATTCTCACTTCATCATAACTCAATGGTATAGCTTCGTTTGAGTCCCTCGCTGTCATCCTAACAGGACTAGGTTTGACTATCTCTCTAGTATACTTCCCCAGCCTCCTCAAAAAACAAAACGCGAGTGCGTGTGGAAAGGGAAACGGTGGTTATGACTTTTTCAAACTGAAAAAATACTTATTGTCAATAAATTATAGATAATTTAATAGCTGTAACTAAAAAGGTGATAAAATGATTTGTATAAAATGCGGGGCACATATATCGGTTGGAAGACTAACCTGGACTATCAAAAAACAAAGCTCGACATTCTCATGTCATAGATGCGGACAAGAATATACAATAAAAGCGGTACATAAAGAGTGAAAACGTACGCGACCGTTATTCCTTGATCTACCCTTTCTGTTCCTAAGTTTAGATTATAAACCAAGAATCAGACTCACCAACGATGAATAAACTGGATGAATACATGATCAAACACCATAACTCAGGCGGGCGTTGAAAACGTAATTCACAGTCATTTATAATGTAGTGATACTTATGACGGGGGTATGACTGAGAATAATCTTGATTTTAACGAGACGGAACAAATTATTATTCTCAATTCAAGACATGCGCTGGGTTCAGGTTCTTCAAAGAGTTCAAGAACTATGAACTGAAGACAGAGGATATTCCTGACTTGATTGGCATCATAGAGGCAGTACGCCAACATGAAAAAGACTTGACAAGGGAAAGACAAGCCCTAGAAATGAGAATACTAAGTCACCGAGTGAACGAGTTTAAACCGAAAACCACTTAGTAAATATCCTCGGTAGGTCAGGTTGTAGAGATTATTCAATATTTAATGGTTATTCGAATATACCTTCACTTCGCCACACAAACATAATTGCTCCGCCAATCAGACCGCAAGCGATATGATATATGTTCAATGAAAAAAGAGCTTGAGGAAATATATCACTCAAAACAACAACAAAATCAGATCCATATTTAATATATGATTCAAAGATCGCAGCAAATATTTTACCTGACAAAAACCCGATTATTAATTCATTCCCCAATTCTCTGCCACCAACTTTTATACGAAATATTATTCATATTTTTTAATGTTACTGAGAAAATGCGGTAATACCTCATAATTCCATGAAATTGACATATTGAAGATTATTATAGTTAGAACAAGACACAAACGAACTGGACTCGGTCCAATAAATCTATTAATATAAAAATAGATACTCTGACCAATGGATATTAAACTTGACCCCGAAATCAAAAAAATATTAATCGTAGACGACAATACTGATTTCATAGTCTTAACCAAAAGAATACTAAGTAATTACGAAACATCCGTAGTATCTGTGACAAATGGGAAAAAAGCACTAGAATATGTAAACAAAGAATTACCCGATATAATTATCCTAGATGTATTAATGACAAAAATGAACGGATTTAAAGTATGCGAGGCTTTGAAACTGAATCCAAAAACAAAAGGCGTTCCTGTAATAATGTGTTCATCACTTGGAGTAGGGGTTCGATCAATGCAAGATAGGTCTACAAAAGCAGATGGGTATCTTGGAAAACCATTTACAGCAAACGAACTTATTAAAAAAATAAACTCTACTATAAAAAAAGTTCAAGCACGACAGATCAAAAACGAAACCTCTGATTGATCGTATAATTATCAATGATAACTCGAAGCCATGATTCTCGGCTTCATTTCTTATTAGAGTTTGATTTGGAGTTTTTATTTAGGATTAAACCCGCAATAATGAAAAAACTTCCAATAGTAATCAAATAATCGTACCATTGAGATACGCCTGAAAAACCTCCGGCAGCGGCTTTCCCCAGAAAAATACCAATACCAATGAATGAAAAAAAACTTCCAATTATTATTAATATATTCATCACTAAATGTTGAGTTAAGATATATTTGAATTTTCAGCGTGAGCCAGCCCACGACTATACATCGCGCACTCGTTTGGTTTCTTGATTAACTTATATTTCTGTTGAGATGTTCGTTTTCCTTTGAACTATTGAAGGAAATAACATAACGAGAAAACAAAAAAAATCGGAATCATCAATAGAAACCCAAGAATAGTATCCGAAAAAAAATTATCTATCACACTAATAGGTTATCCAATTATGATAAAATAGATAAAATATTTTGCTCTTATCCCTAATGGTTCTATAGTCCTGCTGCATACCTAACTAATATTTAATAAAATAGTGAATCATTTCACAGAATAACTACGTAGTACTAGTATGGCCTTCAAGTCAACGAATTATTTGTTGATTATTCCACCGAGAAACTGTGTAGACATCTGTTGGGGCTTCACCTCAATCAAGAGAGAATAATGAGCATTAAAACGTGCCATTGAAATAATAAGGATAAAGGGGGGGGGATTAATACTAGTCGTGGAGACTGCTGAGCTGGTCGCCATTGAGACTGTTCTTGATGGCCGAGACGGTCTCATTAGGGAAGTCAACGACTAGACTCTTTAGCACCATCTCCGCGATATGGACCTTGAAGCCTGACTCGTCCAGTCCTGTGCTGTATTTCCTTCTCATGCCTCCTTTGCATGTCTCCTCCTCGAAAGCGAGGACTCCCTCGTCACACATTGCGTTGAGGAAGTTGATGATTGATGCTCTGCTTACTGATTTACTGCCAAGCACCTCATTTACCGCGAGATAGACCTCCCTTGAAGTCATGCCGTCGCCTTTGTGTGCCCATATAAGTTTCAGTGATTCAATCTGGTATTCACGGAGTACTTTCTCGAACCCATTTTTCGTTGGATCAATTACTAGTGGCATTTTTTCACCGGTTTAAACTTCCTCATAGTCCGGATAATTGCATATAAGTGTTAGCCGAGGATTTAAAAGCGGACCACTAAATTCTGTCAAATACATGTTCATCTAACACATAACATGTAAATTTTCCTTTATAGATTATATTTTCACTAACAAAGATTTGGACACTAACCCCCCGTTTTTTTCCATCGACAGACTCAACAGTTGCGTTTGCCCTCATTTTTTCACCCGTGCGTACAGGTGCGATGAAACGCGATTCAGATTTACCTAGAACAACGTTGGGGTGATTCACCGCCAACATCGCGGCGTAATCAGCTAAACCATATGCGAATCCACCGTGAACCAAGCCTTTTCCATCGACAATCATAGTGTCATCTGTTATCAACTCTACAACCGCTGATTTGCCATCGACTATCTCGAGAGGTGTGCCGAGTATTGATTTGTTTGCCCGTTGATGTGTCTTGATATCCATATCTTCCAATACTCCAGCCCCATTTTGAGGGTTTGCCCAACTCAATAACGTTAAATCAATTGACGGCGCGGTATCAGGTATCATGAAGCTTCTAACGTACCACAAGGAAGAGGGCTACGGCATCGGGGCCGTGGCGGGTGATTATGTCATCGACCTCAAAGAGGAAACAGGTGCATGCTGTATGCTGGGCCTCTTAGATATGGGCGATGTCGGGATGGAAAAGGCAAGGAAGGCAGTAGAAAAAGCCGAGGCCAAGATTAATGCCGGGGATAAAGATGGGCTCCTCAAGCTTGAAGGGCTCAAACTGGCTGCACCTATCCCAAAGTCAAGGAAGAATATCGTTTGCCTAGGTTTGAACTACGCTGAGCATGTGAAGGAGGGAGGATCTGACAGGGACCTACCACCTCACCCTGTGTTCTTCACCAAGCCAACTACCACGATTACCGGTCCAAATGATCCTGTTCTTTACCATAAAGCGACAAAGAGGCTTGATTACGAAGTTGAGCTGGCTTTCGTTATAGGCAAGAAAGGAAAGGACATCACGAAGGAGGATGCCCTTTCACACATCGCTGGCTACATGGTAATGCAAGACATCTCGGCGAGGGCCCTCCAGCAGCAGCATCTCCAGTGGTATCGTGGAAAGAGTCAGGACACTTTCGCCCCCATGGGTCCATACCTGGTGACGCCCGAAGAGGTCGGCGACCCTGGCAACCTTGGAATCTGGTGCAAGGTCAACGGAATTATGAGGCAGAACGCCAATACATCTGACTTGATTTTTGACATACCCACCATCATAAGCACCCTGTCCGATGGGATTACCTTGGAGGTCGGCGACATATTCGCCACAGGCACGCCCTCTGGTGTAGGGGCGGCCCACAAGCTTGGCTTACTGAAAGTCGGTGATGTCATAGAGTCTGGCGTCCAGAACATTGGGGAAATAAAGAACAAGGTTATTTCCTAAATCCCTTTTTTTCTAAACTTGAGTATTTCTCAGGTATTTTCCTCAGACGGGATGATGGAAATGGGAAATAATCCTAAATATATCCGTTTTTTGTCGATTTTACCCCGTTATTTTGGAACAAAACTTATACGTTTAAGCAGACGTTGAACATTTAATGAGAAAATATTCTCAATCTGCAGGTATTCCTGATTCTGAAATCTATGAAATTTCATTTAAAGAAACACGTGTTACTGGATTAAATGAAAGGAGATGGAAGTCATGATAGAATATGCATTAATTATCGCTGGTTTTATCATTATATTCGTCACTATCCTACCGCCAACTTGGTACGTTGATCTTGGCACACTAGCGTTAGGGACGTTGCTCCTTATACAGGGAATAATTGAGATGAGGAAAAAGGATGAAGACTCCTAGTTGGATCTTGGTTGACCCCACCAAATAATAATGCCTACGTAAATCCCATCCGTTTCCTAAAACACCCTTTTTTCTATGATGTTTTTAATTATACAATCCAAAAGAGACTCTCTTTCCCGTTAACATTGAATTCATTGAGCCTCATCATGGACAATGTTTATATCTTGTGTACTTTGTTTACAGGTTTAGCTTCAAGTCTGGTAACATCACTGGATTCGTTGACAAGATGATCAACTTGGTAAAAAACGCATTAATTGGGCCACCAAAGCTAACCCGCTTTGAAAGGGCAAGAATAGTAGGGGCAAGGTCCCTGCAGCTTTCACTAGGCGCACCAATACTAGCTCCGCTACCCGACTCAGCAGTGGAACCTATTGAAATCGCTGTCGTTGAACTCAACGAAAAGGTATTGCCATTGGCAATCAGGCGGACACTTCCAGAGGGGTCATTCCAGGACATCCCTCTAATCGATCTTCAGCAGACCAGAATACTGCAATAAGTGGGTCTGATTTGAACGAATTCGATATTTGGAGGACTTCAACGAGGGTTCTAGCAGTCATTGCCGTACTAGTTGGGGTAATTCAGCGGACTCAGTACCGTTTTCTAGACGTTTTATTCGAGGTTTGTGTCTTTCACGTACCCACTATCACGTCCCTGCTAATATATAGCAAACAATCTCAAACAGAAATGCTCGAAAACCTCGACCTTTAGCTTTGAGTTACCGAAGTTATTTAACAATATAATAGTTTACTGGAAACAGAGTTGAGGGTAGACTTGAAGGTCTAAACTTCTCTGCTAGTTGTTACCGTCTCAGTTATTTCGACGCCTCTCTTGCGTAGCTCGCTTAGAAGCTCCTCAATTAAGTCGCCGTGTATCACTCTTACGGGCCACTGTATTCCCTTCTCCTTTACTGCTCCTCTTCCAAGCATCCTCGCCATAATAGCTGCAGAATAACCCGTGGTTTTTGCCATCGAAGTTATTCCTTTTTCCTCGTCATAAAAGTCAACCATGTCGTAGCTGACCTTGGTGGCATTCCCGTCCTTTACTCCCTCGACATTTATGAGAAGTACTGTTAGGTCCCTGTCTCCTGCATTCGTATCGAACTTGATGAGTGGATAGATGATTTTATGGAATAGCTCTCTCGGAACCACGTCATGGCCCTCATATTCGATGGGTTTTTCGCTTATCAGGCCAAGATCATCGAGGAACTTGATCTTCTCAACGAATCCGTTGTACCTGATTGTCTTGCCCCTGAATGACTTGACCCCTTTCTCGACGCACAGCTTCAGCAAAGAAGACGGATACCCGTCCGTGAAAGCTTCCATCTGCTTTAATCCATCAACCTCAATCACTTCAACCTCGCTGTATCTGTCCATCTGCACCTGTTTTCCACCCTCGATCATCGGTACGAGTCCCGGTCTGACCGGCATCTTCGTCCCCCCGAACACGATTTTATAATCTAGTGGAGGCTCAGGTTCCATTGGTAGACCGCCGCACGCGAACATCACGGAATCTGCTTGATCTAGGATTTTAATTGCCTGTCCAGAGAGGACATCGATTAAACCGGGATCAATCCCACAACCTGGGATGGCTGTGATTCCAGCTTTCTTAACCTTGTCATATATCTCACCCTCCTGCGGGTACCCTCCTCCAGCCAGATCTACAATATTCACTTTTGCCTCAATAGCTGCCTTCAATGCGTTCATACTGAAGCGAGATGCAGTTCCATGTATCACTAGATCATAACCCTTCATCTTGGAGACCATCTTATCGTGGTCCAGCACACTCAGAATTTCGACATCGAATTTCGGGTTATCAACATACTTGGAAATCTCATCTAACCGTCTCTGGTTTATATCACAGCCAGTTACCTTGGTGACATCCTCTGCCTCAGCGCAATCCTTCGCAATAGTTGGACCCATCAGTCCCAGCCCTAGAATTAGAATCCTCATGGAATATACCTGATAGAGGTTCGGAGTGGGAATATTTAGAATCAACGATTGATACCGACTATTACATCGACCGATGTAGAAGAGCTTAAATTTCCAAAAGCGAAGTCAAACAACCATGGATTTTACATTCAGCGAGGAACAGGATCTGTTCCGCGAGGCCGTTAACGAATGGCTAGCAAAGAACTTGACACTTGAGCAGGTAAGGCAGAACGATACAAACCACGAGCTGCCAAAGAAACTCATCAAGGGAATGGGTGATCTTGGGCTGCTCTGTCTCACACTTCCAGAGGAAGACGGTGGATCAGGAGCCGACTGGGTCACAGCAACTATTGGAGCTGAGGAGCTAGGGTACGCAGACATCAGCGTCGCCGCTCCTGTCTTTTACCTTGTTCAGGCAAGCTGGGGATATGTAATCAACAAACTGGCAAGCGAGACGGTCAAGGAAAAATACATCAGGCGCGCAGGTTCAGGGAACGGCTTCCTGGGCATCGGCGTAACTGAGCCAGGCGGCGGAAGCGACGTAGCCGGGTTCAAAACCAACCTCGTACCACACAAGGACGGCGGCTGGAACCTTAACGGAGAAAAATGCTACATCAGTGGAACTGCAGAGGCCGTTGACCTAGACGGTGGATACTTCGTATCAGGCTTTACCAAGCGAGAGGATGGCCATCGAGGAATGACTGCTGCTTTCGTACCACTAAATTACGAGGGTGTTGAGATCACCAAGAGATTCGAGAACATGGGCAGGATGGCCATCAGCACAGGCGGTTTCCAGATGACCGACGTACACATTCCTGAGGAGTACCAACTAGGAGAAACAAACCGGGGCTTCTATAACACCATGGAGGGCTTTGACGCGGCAAGGGTGCTGGTGTCTGCAAGCTGCATCGGTGCATCCCAAAGGGCACTTGAAATCGGAATGGATTACATTAAGGAGCGCGAGGCTTTTGGTCAGCCACTGGCAAAATACCAAGGAATCCAATTCGACCTAGCGGACATGGTCGCACACCATGAGGCTATCAAGTCACTCATCTACAAGACTGCTTGGATGCTTGACGAGAAATACAAGAATGGAAGGTTCTCTGCACTTGAGGTATCAAAGTACTTGTCAATGGTCAAGTACCTTGCACCTCACCATGCCCTTGACGTATTCAGGCGTGTGATGTACTGGCATGGTGCCTACGGTTACACCCAGGAGTGCCCACTGGAGATGGGACTCAGAGGCGTTATGAGCTACTGCATCGGCGCGGAGGGAGCGGCAAACATCCAGAAGATCGTTATCAGCCGCGAGACCCTCGGAAGGAACTGGACGAAGACCAGATAATCCCTTTTTCTTCTTTTTCTATTTTCTTCATTCATATTTATTGAAAAAACATGTAATAAATTCTGTATTCGTGTAAATACTTGAATTGATAACACTTTTAGCGTAGGGTCATCGTTTAACCAGAGATAATAATGTCAAACATGGGACAACTTCCGCCTCAGGTTCAGGAGCGGCTGCAGAGACTGCAGAACCTCCAGAGCACGTACCAGCAATTACTTGTTCAGAAACAGCGAATCGAGATGGAAAAGATGGAGTCAGAGAAGGCTCTTGAGACCTTAAAGGACGTTTCTTCCGACTCCAAAGTGTTCAAGTCAGTTGGTGCCGTTCTTGTGGAAAAGCCAAAGGATGACGTAGTCAAGGAGCTTGACGACCGGATGGAGTTCTTGGTGATGAGGCTCAAAGTTCTAGCAAAGCAGGAGGACAAGACCAAGGAGAAGATGACCTCCATTCAGGAGACCCTCCAGAAAGAGCTGGGTATGCCCACTCAATAATCCTCTAAACATTTTAACCAACAGGTATTCTAGTGTCTACCATGGGTACGTTCATTGATCTAATCGGCAGTGAAGTTGTTATCCTCAGCCACCATAATGCAGACCCTGATGCAATAGGAGCTGCCGCTGGGACAAAGGAACTCGTAGAGAGGTTATCCCCTTCCAGTAAAGTCAGTTGTATCATGCCTGCCGATATTAGCACCCTCTCCGCGCGTATCATCAAGATGATTGGACTTGAGATCAGAGAGAAATATACCGGCTCCCACGATACCCTAATTGTCGTTGATACCGGGAGTCTCAACCAGTTGGGGGAATGGGAGGAAAAGGTCAGACAAAGTGAAAATCTCCTCATTATTGATCATCACAGCAGGAATCCCGAGTACGAGGAATTATCCAATTTCTATTTGATCGACGAGGGGGCCAGCTCGGCATCCGAGCTAGTACACAGACTGTTCAAAGAGTACGATTTAACACCCTCAATCAACGTAGCGAAAGCTTTGTTGGCTGGTATTACATTCGATAGTAAATTTTTCTCTATCGGCTCCGCTCAAACATACAGAGCTGTATCTGAGCTTCTTGAAGTAACTGAGAATATGTCCTCCACTCGTGAACTATTCAACTCAAATTATGGGTTACCTGAGAAAATAGCCCGGATCAAGGCGGTTCAGAGGACAAAGACCTATCAAACAGGTGGCTGGATACTAGCTTACAGCCAATTGGGCTCATACCAGGCATCTGGAGCGCGTGGGCTCTTATCACTCGGGGCCGATGTGGCTGTTGTAACAGGAGAAAACAGGGGGACCATAAGGTCAAGCCTCAGAAGCACCCAGAGATTCTATGAGCAAACATCAATCCACCTTGGTGAGTTAATCAAAGAGGTTTCGGTATTACTGGACGGGCAGGGGAGCGGGCATCCGACTGCTGCTGGTTTTAACGGAAACTGCGATGTTGAGTCCTACCATCGCATAATAATCTCTGAGTTAACCGAACTTTTAAGAAAAAAACCGACCCTCTTGAAATAGTATAGGGGAAACTATAATATTGGGGCTGGGTTCAGTATCGACAATCGGTGAAAACCAGCCTTGGGAATCGTCGAAGTAAAAAATCTGTCATATACATACCCGAACGCCTCGAAGCCGGCGATAGAGGATATATGCCTCTCCATAAACCCCGGCGAGTTCGTGCTCCTGACGGGGCCAAGCGGATGCGGTAAAACAACATTCTGCAGGTCGTTAAACGGTTTGATTCCCAAGTTCTACAACGGGACCTTAACCGGTTCAGTCCACATCGCGGGACTGGATGTCTCTGAGCACTCCACCATGGAGCTCGCCCAGCACATCGGCCTGATATTCCAGAACCCAGACAACCAAATTTTTGCCCTCACTGTGGAGAAAGACATCGCTTTCGGTTTGGAGAACCTTGGAATATCCAAAGCGGAGATGCACAGGGAAATCGATTGGGCCTCCGAGACAACGGGTATAGATTCACTCAGGCTCAGGGCTACTCATGAGCTATCAGGTGGGCAAAAACAAAGATTGACTATTGCGTCTGTCCTGGCGATGCACCCAAGCATCATAGTCATGGACGAGCCAACATCATTCCTTGACCCAGTGGGTGCTGAACACATATTCAACGTGCTAGACCTGCTGAACAAGGAATACGGGATGACCATTATAATCATCGAACACCGAATCGATATCGCGGCAAAGTACGTCAACAGGATCATTGTCTTCGATGAGGGACGCGTGAGGAGCGATGGAAAGCCCGGTTTGATATTGGCACAGGAGGACACTAGGCTCCTCGGGGTCGGAATTCCAAGGATTCTTGAGCTGGCCATGCGATTCGATGACCACGATAGGAGATTCTCAGATCTGCCTCTGACCTCAACCCAGTTCTATGACCAGATCACGGCATGTTTGAGGAAAAAGGAATTCACAAGTAAGAAATCGTTGCTGCCGCCAGATATGCTTGATCTGGTGGGTGAACATCACCACTCGCCTCTGATACAGGCAAGAAACATCGTTTTCGATTACCCTGGAAATGTACACGCGCTGAGGGATGTGGACCTTACAATCAACCACGGCGACTATGTCGCTATCATGGGCGAGAACGGGGCTGGCAAGACCACACTGGTGAAGCATTTCAACGGTTTACTTAGGCCCAAAGAAGGTGAAATCTTACTTGACGGCGAGGACATTTCGAAACAGAGCGTCGCCCAGCTTGCCAGAAGGGTGGGGCTCGTGTTCCAGAATCCAGACGATCAGCTTTTCGAGGAGTCTGTGGAGAAAGAAATTGCCTTCGCATTGCGGAACTTTGGGATGAACGAGGAAAGTATCGAAAAGAGGGTGACCTGGGCATTGAACCTCCTTGACCTCAACAGGTACAGAGAGCGCAGTCCCTTCATACTCAGCGGTGGGGAGAGGAAGAGAGTGGCGCTCGCATCTGTTCTGGCATGGGACCCGGACATACTGGTGCTTGATGAGCCCACCATCGGTCAGGACTATGGGCAGAAGGAACGTCTCCGTCATTTCCTAACCCAACTCAGGACACAAGGTAAGACTGTAGTTATAGTCACTCATGACGTGGAGTTCGTCGCCGAGAGCCAGCCACACATAGTGTTGATGGCCGGTGGGAATGTTGTTGCCGAAGGGTCCACGAAATCAATCATGAACCAGACCGAGCTGTTGGCCCAGTGTAGCGTCGCCCAGCCAGAGATTACTCGACTGTTCAATGACTTAGAGTCGTATGGACTGCCCAAGGACGTCGTTGATGTCGATGAGGCGTACCAGTTGCTAAAGAGAAAGATTGAGGAGGCCGAGTGATGAGCCTTCTTGAGAGCCTGCGGTTTACCCGCGGCGACACCGCCATCCACAACCTGGATCCCCGAGTTAAATTCATGATGACCCTCGTGTTCTTCTCCATCTCAGTTATGTTCCTCCACATCGTACCGCTTGCATTTGTGTTCCTCATCCAGATCCCGCTCGTATTAAAGGCAAAAGTGTTCAGCGAATGGTCAAAGTCCATCAAGGGCGCGGCGTTTATATCAGGCTTCATATTCGTGACCAATATGGTCAGCTTTTATTATTTCAGGGATGGGAACCTGACATGGGATCTTGTGGAATACACGCTTTCGCTGACTATGCGTTTCATAGTGCTGGTTACAAGCTTCAGCGTCTTCTTCATAACCACCTCACCAGACAAGCTGAGCTTGGCGCTTGAGAAGGCCAAGGTGCCTTACGAGTTTAACTTCGCTTTCATCACTGCCATCAGGTTCGTCCCAGTCCTGGCCGACGAGGCCCAGACAATCATGGATGCCCAGAGAAGCAGGGGCCTTGAGCTTGATACGGGTAACTTCCTTAAGAGGATCAGGAACTATATCCCCATCCTTCTCCCATTGATAATAAACAGCATCAGGAGGAGCCTTGAGCTGGCCGAGGCCATGGAGTCGAGAGCTTTCGGAGCGACGGAGGACAGGACAAACCTATATGAGCTCCGTTTGACTGGGACCGATAAGCTGGTCTTGATCGTCATCACTGCTTTCTTTGCCACTGCGTTATACTCGAGGCTGTACTTGCCTGCGTTCCCTAGTTTGCTCGGCTTTGGCCCTGTTTTCTAGGGCATATATTAAATTTATATCATATTTTCAGTAATGGCTATGTTTATATTATGGCATACTTGATAAATGGCAAGTAATGACCATAAATACAATTTATTCTCAGTATCGACTTGGTATGAGTTTGTTATGGTTAGATAATATGATTCAAGATTAATGAGGGGATATCGATGATTCAAATGGAGCCTAGGAAAATACAGAAAGTCGGCTATTCAACCTTATCCGTCTCGTTGCCCATGAGCTGGGCAAAGAAGACGGGTATATCGAAAGGGGACGTCGTTTTCATCAACGAGGAGAACGACGGAGCACTACGAATTACACCAGAACCCAGCAAGATCGAGGACAACAGTGTCCACGTGGTCCACGTCGATTTGTGCGATAACACCAAGGTGCTCGCGAGAGTCATAGTAGGAAACTATGTCCTTGGACGGAACTTGGTCCGAGTGGAGTCTGAGAGGCGTCTCATGAGAGAGCAGATCCAGGCCATCAGGGCAGTGACCCAGAGGCTGCTTGGCATCGGCATCATCGAGGAGAGCGACAGGCATCTCCTCCTCCAGTGCAGCATCGACCCAAAGAACTTCCCGTTAGAGACGGTCATCAAAAGGTTGAACGTCATCACTAGTATCATGTTCAAAGAGAGTATGGACGCCCTCATGGACAGGGACATGGAGCTGGCCAAGGATGCCATAGCAAGGGAGCACGAGGCAGACACAATCTTCTGGCTCCTTGTTAGGCTGCTCGCATCAGCCCAGCAGAACAGGATAGTATCTGAGGCCATCGGCATCGTTGATCCCATGGAGGTCATGGAGTTCAACCAGATCGCGTGGTATCTTGAGATGATCGGCGACAGGCTCAACGCGGTTGCTAATAATATTTTAGCTCTGGAGGAGAAAAGGACAGACGATGATGAGGATCTTTTCGAGAGGCTCAGCCAGATTGGACTGATCGTGTTCACGATGTTCGACCAGGCCATGAAGAGCGTCTTCGATGGAGACTTAAAGGTCGCCAGCGACGCCGTTGACCTCTACGACGCTGTGGGCCAAGAGGAGGAATCCCTGCTCAAGGAGTTCCAGCAGAAACATGATCCTGAGCTGGTTGCCCACGTTAACGAGATTGCTTGGGAGCTAAGGATCATCGCGGAGTACAGTTCTGCGATCGCCACGATATCCATAGACAAGGTTCTGTGGGGCGAGAACGATATCTGTACAGTGCTCGTTGAAGAGGACTAACATCTTTCTTTTGTCCTTCCATTGTTGCATTTATCTCAACATTTTGTAATTATCCAAATAAATACCCTATATACAATTCATCCGGCAGTATTACGTGTAATTACGCTGAGAAGGGTTTAAAAGACTCCTCTAGGTGTCTATAGTCAAATTATACTCAAGGATAAGGATTATTTATGCCACGATTCAAGCAAACAGACGAAATCCTCAAGCTGATGCATACAAAGGAGAAGGTTCGTAACATTGGTATCATTGCCCACATAGATCACGGCAAGACCACCATGAGCGACAGCCTCCTGGCTATGGCCGGCTTGATGGCCCCCGGTAGGGCTGGAGAGGCACGTGCTCTTGACTTCCTAGAGGAAGAGCAGAGGCGAGGCATCACCATTAAAACCGCTAATATCAGCCTACTCTACGAAGAGGAAGATGAACAATACGTTATCAATCTCATTGATACTCCCGGTCACGTAGACTTCTCGGGAAAGGTCACCAGGGCCATGAGGGCACTTGACGGCTGTGTGCTACTAGTAGACGCCGTCGAGGAGTTCCAAATCATGACCGAAGTCAGGCTCAGAGTAGCCCTTGACGAATTCGTCAAGCCCGTCTGTTATATCAACAAATTCGACAGACTCATCAAGGAGCTCAGAATGGACGCAGATGCCATCCAGAAGAAACTCCTCAGAATCATAAACAAGTTCAACGAGATAGTCCAGACCTATGGTCCGGACGAGATTAAAAACGAGTGGACCATCCACGCCGGTGATGGACAGGTTGCCTTCGGATCAGCATTGGACAGGTGGGGATTTACCCTACCCATGCTTGCGAAAAAGGGACTTAGTCTACCAAAGATCCTGGAGATGTACGCCAACGACGAGCTGGAGAAACTGCAAGAGCTGCTCCCACTCAGTGAGGCTATCCTAGGCCTGGCGGTACACAAGTTACCAAACCCAGATCAGCACCAGCCCAGGAGGATCCCCCACATATGGAAAGGAGAAACTGACACTGTTATGGGTCAGAATATGCTGGCCGTCAATCCTGATGGTCCTCTGGTTATCTGTATCAGCAACGTTATCATTGACCCCCAGGCGGGAGTCATCAGCACCGGCAGGGTGTTTAGCGGGACCATCCGTAAGGGTGACACGCTCCACCTGGTAGGCGCAGAAAAGACCGCAAAGGCACAGCAAGTCAGCATCTATATGGGCTCATACCGTGAAATAGTAGACGAGATCCCCGCAGGGAACATTGTTGCTCTCATGGGTCTCTCAGAAGCCCGGGCAGGAGAGACTATCGTCGGCCCAGAGCTGCTAGATACCGCAATCCCATTCGAGTCAATAAAGTATGTGTCAGATCCCGTCCTAACTGTGGCGGTCGAGCCCAAGAGGCCGACTGACTTGCCAAAACTCATCGATGCCATGCAGAAGATGAGCATTCAGGATCCCAACCTGGTGACGACCATCAACCAGGAGACCGGTGAGTACCTGATGAGCGGGATGGGCGAGCTACACCTAGAGATCGCAGTCAAGGACCTGAAATCCATGCACCACCTGGACATCGTCCAGACGGAGCCAATGGTCGTGTACCGTGAGGCAATCAGAATGGAGGCAGGGCCGTTCATGGGCAAGAGCCCCAACAAGCACAACAGGGTGTTCTTCAAGTTCACCCCACTTGACCCAAAAATCATTGATCTAATCCGCAGGGGGGAGCTCAGCGAGATCGTCAGCTCATCCAAGCGTGAGGCAATACTCAAGGAGGAGATGGGATGGACAACCCGACAGGCAAGGCGTGTCTTCGACGTAAACGAGAACGCAAACCTGCTCATCGACTCAACTGTAGGTATCCAGGGGCTCAGGGAAGTCAAGCAGCACATCAGCGGCGGCTTTCAGTGGGCACTCAACGAGGGACCAATCGCCGGTGAGCGTGTTAGAGGTGTACTCATCGACATGGTCGATATCAAGCTACACGAGGACCCGGTCCACCGTGGACCAGCGCAGATGTTGCCCGCCGTCCGGCAGGCTCTTTACGCGGGCATCCTCAGCGCAAACCCCACACTGTTGGAGCCGATCAGCCTTATCCAAGTCCGCGTACCAACGCTGGAGATGGGTAACGTCACCGGCCTCCTCAGCAAGAAGAGGGGTCAAATAAGGAGCGTGGAGCAGGAAGGGCCTATAGTCAACGTCCAGGGATTCATACCGGTCTCTGAGTCGCTAGGTCTGAGCCAGGAGCTGCGTGCGGCAACGAGCGGCACCGCATTCTGGCAGATGACTTTCGACCACTACTCACCAGTACCTGACAGCATGCTACTTGATATCATCAAGAAGACAAGGACCCGCAAGGGAATGCGTCCTGACCCACCGAGGGCCAGCGATTTCGTCGTCAGGGAGTAATCCCTTTTTATCCCCTTTTGCATATTTCTCTCACCTAGTGGTTAGTGAGCTTCATTGATCAAGAACAAGGACAGTTTGATGGCGAACTCTAGCGACGAGATACTGCAAAGGCTCAGACATGACGCTTGTCTCGTATTGGACGGCGCGTTGAAAGCGGTTGATCCAAAGGAGGCGGTACTGAATGCCCTTTCCCTTGATGGAGATATTCTCTCATATGAGGGGGGCTCAGTTGACCTCTCCAAGACAAAGAAGATCGTAGTTGTTGGAGGTGGAAAGGCAGGGGGGCTGATGACCAAGGCCGTGGAGGCGCTCCTGGGGAAGCGAATCACCTCGGGCTACGTCAATGTTCTGAAGGGAACCGAGGACTCTGTTAAGACAGGGCGAGTAATCTTGAGGGGGGCATCCCACCCAATCCCAGACCACGAGGGGATGAAGGGTGTGGACAAGATGTTTGACCTCACTAACGGGCTGACCAAGCGTGACCTTGTCATCACCTTGATGTCCGGGGGAGGTTCCGCACTGATGCCCTACCCCGCATCGGGAATGACTCTGGAGGACATGCGAGAGCTTACCGGTATTCTCCTCAAGGCGGGGGTGACCATCAACGAGCTGAACTCCGTTAGGAAACACATAAGCGGGTTCAAGGGGGGGCAGTTCGCAAGGCATGTCTATCCTGCAAGGATGATCAACTTGTTACTTTCCGATGTGATTGGCGATCCCATTGATATAATCGCGTCAGGGCCCACATCTCCCGACGAATCCAGCTTTATGGAAGCAAGGAGTGTGGTGGTTAAGTATGGCCTCCTCGATGAAATCCCAGAGAACGTACTGACGAGGCTCAATGCAGGCACGAACGGCATGGTCCCAGAGACCCCAAAGCCGGGTGACCCAATATTCGAGAACGTGAGCAACCTGGTGATCGCGAATAATTACATGGCGGCGAAGGCAGCATCAGATGTCGCCGAGGAGCTCGGGTATAACTCGTTGTTATTGTCAACCCACATCGAGGGCGAGGCGAGACAGGTCGGGGTAATGTTCGCCGGCATAGCGCGAGAAGAACAATCAAGGGGACTGCCTGTATCCAGGCCAGCCGCGATTATTATCGGGGGTGAGACAACCGTGAGCGTGAAGGGCGAGGGCAAGGGGGGCAGGAACCAGGAGGTCGCTCTGGGAGCGATCCGTAAAATGAGCGGCCTGAAGGGGCTTATCGCCACCCTAGGTACCGACGGGATTGATGGGCCCACCGATGCGGCAGGTGCCATGGTAGACGGTGAGAGCCTCACAAAGGCACTGGGGCTCGGGCTTAACCCCGATGTTTTCCTCGATGGGAACGACTCTTACAGCTTCTTCGAGCCCATGAATGACCAGATCAGGACGGGTCCAACGGGCACTAACGTGAACGACCTGACAGTCATACTGGTCCGATGACCATGAACCGCTCAATAAAACGCCGGAAGAACGCCATCTGTGAGCTTGAGCAGTTGATGCATGAGCTTTCGGGGCTCGTTGATGTCGTCGTCGTGGAGGGTTTAAGAGACATTCAGGCACTTCGGTCCCTTGGGTACACTGGGTCAATCGAGGAGCTTAACAGGTCCGGCTTCAACGATTTTGACCTTGCAGATGACCTTACCTCAAGATACAAGCGGGTACTTCTCCTCCTTGATTTCGACGAGGAAGGACTCAGGCTGAACCAACGCTTCAACCAGATACTTGAGAGGAAGGGAGCGAAGGTGGAATATGGACTGAGGAAGGAGTTCGGCAGGTTAATGGCCGCAACGGGGGCCTACGCCATTGAGGACCTTGATAACATCCGCGACGGGATGGAAGAGTAGCTTATAATACAGGGGAAAACAAACAGAGCCCGTGTCAATCAAGGTTCTGCCCTACGACCCAAAATGGAAGGAGTGGTTCATCGAGATTAAGAACCAAATATGGCCCCAAGTCTCGGACCTCGCCCTTGACATCGTCCATGTTGGCAGCACGTCCATCGAAGGAATGGGTGCAAAGCCCATCATTGATATCGACATCGTTGTCCCTGATATGAATGACCTTAACGCCATTGTTTCCCGTTTAAGTAGGATAGGCTACATACATCAGAGTGACCTGGGCATCGAGGCACGGGAGGCCTTCTGCCTCGACTATGAGCACAAACACGCCCACCACCTCTACCTTGTGACAGTCAGCTCAACCGCATACCGAAACCATGTTCTACTCAAGAAACACCTGATCGAGAACCCCGACGCCTTCAGACGGTACTATGACCTCAAGGTGGGACTTGCAGAGTCAAGCGAGAACATGGAGATTTACTGGCGGTCAAAGACCGAACAGATACTCGAGTTCCTTGAGGCTGAGGGCATGTCAAAGGATGAACTTGCCTCAATCAGGAAAGATAACCTGTAATAATATTAGGTTTAGAAAGTTCCTTCCCATTAATTATCAAAAGGACTCATCGTTATCGCCTCAGATGGGCAGGTATCTGAGCACAGCCCACATCCCCAGCATTTCTCGGAGTAGTAGGTGATTCGTCCGTTCTCCTCCTTGTACGCCCCGAACTGGCATCTGGATACACAGAGACCGCACTGGATGCATTTGTCCTCCTCGTACTCGGCGACGTAATGGCTTCTCGGCCACAACTTTTCCAACCCCAGCTCTACACCTGCCCTAAATGGGTAGCAGCAGCAGTTGCAACAGTTGCACAGGTGGCCCAGTCCCTCTTCTTTCCACTTGTTGCTGGCAGTGTGGATGTGGCCTGCCTTGTTGAGTCTGATAATTAGCTTCCTTGCCTCGTCCTTTGTGAGTTTTTTACCCAGCCCTTTCCTCTCCAGGTTCTCTGCCTCGTGGTCGAACCTGATGCAGGTCTCGACTTCGTAGTTGCAGTGCTGGTCTAGTGCCCTGCAGTTACACTTAATGACAGCAAAGGTATGGGCCGCGTCCACCATCTCAAGAACCTCAGCGAGTAGGAGAATGTCCTCGTTTGGCAGCCTTTGTACTGGCTCGCCCCTCTTCATCTTCTCAGCCATCGGGCTATACCTTTCAAAATAGTAAATCCTGTGCATCCACTCACTCAGGATCTTCCTGACGTTCAGGGGTACATCGTTCCAACCTTCCTCGAAAGTTACATGGGTGAACAGCCTCCTCGGCATCATCGTCGAAAAGTAGCGTGTCTCGCCGTCCACTTTCCTGTTTTTCAGGATGCCCCTGACTATGCACCTGTCAATCAGTTTCTTGTTCTCTTCCTCACTCAAACCTGTGATGCACTGAATCTTGTCGAGAGATAATGGAGTATCCGATTCCCTCTTCATGGATACAACGAGCTTCATCTCATTCTCGTCAAACAGGTCTAGAAGATACGGGAACACGGTTTTCTGGGCTCTGTCAGGGAATGGCGCAAATACTTTAATGAACTCATCAACAAGGGGCATGACCATCAATTCTGCAAATTAGTATTTGAGGTTCTGCCCCATTATGCACCTGAAATGCTTTATCCCCGCTCCTGCGGTTCATTATTATGACGAATCGATGGAGCCAGGAGAGGGCCTGGGAGTGGTACGGCGGTTACAGGTGGCTGGTGGGGTGTAACTTTACACCAAGCACTGCTATCAACCAGCTTGAGATGTGGCAGGCCGATACATTTGACGAGGAGACTATTGAACGCGAGCTAGGATGGGCAAGTGAAATTGGCTTCAACACCGCCAGGGTGTATCTCCATGACCTAGTCTGGGAAATAGACTCAACGGGGGTCATTGAGCGGATCAACCGTTTCCTTGAGATCGCGTCCAGCAAGGGAATCAAGCCCATGTTCGTCTTCTTTGATGACTGCTGGAACCCAACGTTTGAGGCCGGGAAGCAGCCTGAACCCAAACCCGGTGTACATAACTCGGGGTGGGTGCAAAGCCCAGGACCAGAAAAAGTGGTCGATCCATCAATGTGGGGCACACTTGAGAACTATGTGAAGGGCATACTGACCGCCTTCGGGAATGACGACCGTATCCTATTGTGGGACCTGTACAATGAGCCTGGGAATGATAAACGTGGATCAAAATCCCTTGGGTTCCTGAAAGAAGTATTTCGATGGGCCAGAGATGTGGATCCCTCACAGCCCATCTCAGTGGGGGTGTGGTTTGATAACAACGAACTCAACGCTTTCCAGCTCGCGAACTCTGATATCGTCACGTTCCACGACTACCACGACGCGGCTCACCTTGAGGAACAGATAAGCAGGCTCAAAGAACAGGGCAGGCCAATGATCTGCACCGAGTATATGGCCAGGACCAACGGGAGCTTTTTCAAGACGAGCTTACCCGTGTTCAAACGCGAGAACGTCGGGTGCATAAACTGGGGGCTCGTGGACGGGAAGACTCAGACCAAGTACCCATGGGGCTCTGAGCCAGGATCACCTGAACCAGAGTTATGGTTCCACGAGATATTCCACGGGGATGGGATACCATACCTGCAGGATGAGGTCGATCTGATTCGCAGGTTAACTTCTTCTGAATAATCCTGCTATTTTTATCCTACTTTTATATCGAATTGAGATGCATAAACTCATGAAAAATATATTATATCTTGAAAGAACCTAGATTTCAGAGGTTATATTGAATTGAACACACTTAAAAAAGTATTAAACTCGGGTAAGGCCGCTATCGGAGCGTCCGCTTCCATTGGAAGTCCTGTTGAAGTATTAGCCGATGCGTATGATTTTCTCCTCTTTGATACCCAGCATTCTCCCGTGGAAATCAAAGAGCTGATGCCCAAGATCCAGGCAATGAAGGGAAAGAGGGCAACTCCAGTTGTTCGTGTAGGGGAAAACAGGCAGGATCAGGTCTGTTATGCTCTCGATATTGGGGCTAGAGGTATCATCGCGCCCATGGTGAACACCAAGAAAGAAGCAGAGGCCCTGGTACAATGGTGCAGGTACCCGTTTGTAGGGAAAAGGAGCTCCGCAGGGCCCAAGGGTGAGTGGGGTGAGTTCGGGAATTACCGTGAATACATGGACAGGGTCAACGAGGAGCTGGTGGTTATCCCCATGATCGAGACAATGGAGTCAATGGGCAACATCGAGGAGATTGTTTCCGTTCCTGGTATCGACGTTCTGCTGATAGGTCCATCAGACCTATCCATCAACCTGGGGATCCCACTGGATTACGCTAACCCGAAGTACCGTGAGGCGCTGGATAAAATTGTAAGCTCATCCGAAGATGCAGGCGTTATCCCTGGGATGTACTTTATCCCTGCAGGTCAAGATCCAAGTGATTTCTCCGAGAGGGGATTCAAGTTCTTCACACTGCCATGGACTAAATGGGCTACCACAGGTATCAACAACGGCCTATCATCGGTAAAACGATAAAAACAAACAGAGAGTTTTTCTCCCTTCTTAGTTTTTTCTTAATCAATCCCTTTTTATCATCCTACTCCTTCACCTCTACGATCTCCATGGAGCGCCAACCACTGTTAATCGACGGCCAGAATTCCAAGGCTTTACTGGTAATGCTCAGGACTAACGTCCACGACCGCGTAGTCTACAGGGTTAGGTTGGACGAACTAAAGTCCCTTGTCGAGTCCCTTGGTATAGAGGTTGTGGGTGAGGTCGTTCAAACACGCTACCGCCCATTCGCAAAGTACCATGTCGGTAAGGGCAAGGTGGGAGACATCAGGCGGAAGGTCCGCAGGCTAAAGGCGAACGTGGTCATATTCTACAACATCCTCAGGAGCAGCCAGAAGCTCAACCTGATGCAGGCTGTCAACTGTGACGTAATCGACCGATTCGAGCTAACCCTTGAGATATTCGACCAGATGGCATCCGATACACTGAGCAAGCTCCAGATACAGGCAGCCAGACTAGAGAAGCAGGCCCCTTTCTTCAAACTCCAATCAGCGGTGAACTACCAGTACGACCGCCCATTCTTCAGGGCTGGCGGAGAGTACGGGTTCCACGCCAAAATGAGGGAGCTAACCCGCAGCCAAGCTAAGATCAATGAGGAGATCGATAAACTCATGGAGGACAAGACCCAGCGGATATGGCAGCGCAAGAGGCTGGGATACCCCGTGATATGCATCGCCGGTTATTATAACGCAGGTAAAACCCACCTTTTCAACCGTATAACAGGTGACACTAAACCCGTCAGCAACAGGCCGTTCACCACTCTCAGCAGCAAGTACCAGAAGCGGTACATTGACTGGGAGACCACGGTTCTGTTCATCGACACCATCGGTTTCGTCCTTGATCTTGACCCCCGGCTCATCCAGAGCTTCAAGCTGAACCTCCTTGACATCAGGAGCAGCGACCTGGTCATACTATTGCTAGACGTATCCGATCCTGTACTGAACCTGGACATGAAGCTCAACGAGGGCATCTGGCTACTCAGGGACATAGGTGTCTCAAGAGACAGGATCATCGTCGTAATCAACAAATCCGACATGGACCCTGAGAAGGCGTCTACAATAGGCGAGACTCTAGAGCTTGACAAGTACTTGCTCCCATGGATCGTTGTATCCGCCGAGACCAAGGAAAATGTCCAGGGGCTTCTGAACCTCATCGCAAAGCGACTCAAGCACATCAAAGACAACCCACCTGAACCAGTTCAGCTTACCCCATTTAGAAGAGGTGAGACTGCTGTCAACAGGATACTCGCCGAGTTCCCGGTCCCTTACGAAAAACGTTACCACGACCCTTTCCAGAGCCTCGTAAGTACGATACTGAGCCAGAACACAACGAGCTCAAACAAAGAATCAGCATTCAGGAACCTTGACCGGGCCATCGGCATCAACCCGTACAAAATTGACGAGGCACCGGAGTCAAAGATCAAGGAAGCCATAAAATCAGCTGGTATATACAACCAGCGAACCAGAACACTCAAACAGATATCGAGGATAATCATCGAAAAGTACGACGGCAACATCAAAACCGTCTTCGATATGCCCTTCAACGAGGCAAGGGACAGGCTCATGGAGCTACCTGGGGTAGGCCCAAAGACGGCAGATGTTGCACTGATGTTCGCGGCTGACCGCAAGGTCATCCCCGTGGACACGCACGTTGAACGAGTCAGCAAGCGCCTTGAGATTGTACCTGAGAAGGCCAACTACGAGGCAATCAGGTCAGCTTTACAAGACGCGGCAACACCTGACAGGTTCCTTGAGGTCCATCTCAGCCTCATTAAGTTCGGCAGGGAGGTCTGCACGGCCAGGAACCCTAAACACGAGGAGTGCCTGATGAACGATATCTGCCCCTTCTACGACAAGCTATTGATTACCCAGAAGCGAATTGCTAGAGAGAAGGCTGGTTCAAAGCCAATTCCTAATTAATTTTATTGGAAAAGATATATCCAACGGGCAGTACCTTGACGCAACAGGTAATCTCTATGGACGAGTACTCAAGAATTTTCGCAAAATACGTTGTAGACCTCAATTACGATGAATTACCCGCCGAGGTTATCAAGAAGACAAAAATGCACTTTCTTGACTATCTGGGGAACACATTCGCGGCACACGAGATGCCCTGGTCTCAGATGGTAATTAGCATTGTCAAGCAGATGAAGGGAGAACCCCAGTCCACAGTTATTGGAGAGGGGAAGTACCCCATGATGAACGCGGCCCTTGCCAACGGTACAATGGCCCACGGCGTTGATGCTGATGACTCGGGGGCTAGACCTAGCTGGGCACACCCAGGGGCTTGTATTAACCCAGCTGCATTTGCAGCAGCTGAGACCGAGGGAGTTTCAGGAAAGAAGTTGATTACCGGGATACTGGCCGGATATGAGATCAGCTGCCGAGTTGACTCTTCAATGTACCCGGGACTCAGGGACCGGGGATTCCATGCAACCGGCGTCGTAGGCACAATAGGGGCCACGGCTGCAGCCGGGAAAATACTGGGCTTAAACGAGGATCAGATGGTGAACGCCTTCGGCCTGGCAGGTACTCAAGCGGCTGGCCTTGAGGAATGGCTCACCACCGGCGATATGAGCAAGAGACTCCACGCCGGTAAAGCTGCGATGAACGGGGTACTGGCCGCGCTCCTAGCAAGGGAGGGCTATACCGGCCCCTCAAGCGTCTTCGCGGGGAAGCACGGCCTGTTGACCACCCACTCCGAGTCATACGACACGAACCGCCTGACAGATGGGCTTGGAACCGAGTACAAGATACTTGGATGCAAGTTCAAGCCATACGCGTGCTGCCACGAGTTGTGCCCCCCGATTAGGATGGCGCTCCAGCTTCGGGAAGAGCATGATATCAAACCTGATGACGTGAAAAAGATCAGGATCGGACTCAACCATATAACCGCAGAGAACCAGCTTAAGGTAGCCAAGACACCGCTCCATGCACAGAACCAACCGGCAGTGGCAGTCGGCATCGCCCTCGTCGAGGGCAAGGTGTTCCTGAAAGAATTCTTCGAGTGTTATGAGGACTCCACGGTCATCGAGCTGGGGAAAAAGACCGAGGTCTACACAGACCCTGAGATCGACGCGGTTTTTCCCACAAAGATCGGGACAAGGCTTGAGATCATCACTAAGGACAACCACTACGCATTATTCGAGGAGGATAAGCCGCCTATCCCCTCTAGCTTCATCCAGGAAAAGTTCACCGCCCTGGCCACCATGCTTGTCTCAGAGGAGACGGCAGAGAAGATAATCCAGGCCGTCAACCGCCTTGAGCAGATTGAGGACCTGGGCCAGCTATCTAACCTGATCTAGTTTTTACCCAATTCATATTTATTCATTCGAGGGGAGAATTCATTAATGGATAATCAGAGACTCGAAATCAAGGTCGCGCTTGGGATACAAAAGCCAGCCAGCACGGTGTTCAACGCCATCATCGACCCTGAGCACATGTCCAACTATTTCATATCAGAGAGCAACGGGAAAATGGTCGAGGGAAAGACCCTGACTTGGAAATTCTCCGAGCTCGATATGGAGTTTCCGATCTACATCGACAAAATCGAGCATGACAGGTACATCTCATACCGCTGGGAGGTTGAGGGCGAGATGCTTCTCGTTGAAATGACACTGGACCCTGCAGGGGACGACGTCACCGTGGTGACTATAACCGAGAAGAGCATGGAAAACAACGAGGCGGGCATCAAGTGGCTCATGGGGAACGCGGGAGGATGGGCCAACTTCATGGCATGCCTCAAGGCGTACCTGGAATACGGGATAAATCTGCGTATGGGCTCTTTCGATTTCATGGCCAAGTAATTGCATCCGCAACTCGTATAAGTGGGGCGAGATGGGCGTCTATGACAATTATCCTTACTACTCAGTACGACCTTTTTTCTCCTTATGTCAGATTATTTGATACAACGATTTTAGTTAACCACCAATAGTGCAGCCGTAAAATGAAGTCCATATCTTCCATAAATCAAAATAACTGTCAAGGAGAATCCTTTAAAAGCGAGTCCTGTTGTTTCTTGGTAGCTCTAATTAGGAGTGTCAACACATGCCAAGAGTAAGATCACCAAAGCGAGGCTCACGAGGCTATTCCCCACGCAAACGCGCGAGGAACCCAAAAGGCCGCGTGAGTTACTGGCCCAAGCTAGATGGGGAACCCCAGCTAGCCGGCTTCGCAGGCTACAAGGCAGGTATGACCCACCTGTTCTACATAGAAGATAGACAACGAGTTCCAGAATACGGTCAGGAGGTTAAAGCAGCCGCCACCGTAATCGACACTCCCCCTATGCTGGTCGTAGCAATACGAGCGTACAAGAAGACTCAGGACGGCCTACAGGCCATCACAGAGGCTTGGATGCAGAACCAGCCTAGAGACCTGCACAGAAGGATAACCTTCGCCACAGATCCCCAGCCAGAGAGCAAGATAAACGAGATAACTGAGAAAATCAGCAAGGTCGCCGAGATAAGGGTCATCGCGGCAACCCAGCCAAGACTCTCAAGCCTCTCACAAAAGGCGCCAGACCTCTTCGAGATCCCCGTTTCAGGCGGATCAATGGAGAGCCAGCTGGAATACGCCAAAGGATTGCTAGGTAAGACCGTAACAATAAAGGACGTCTTCGGTCCCAGCGAGGGCATCGATATCATCGGTGTCACAAAGGGCAAAGGCTTCCAAGGGCCGGTCAAAAGATGGGGAATCAGGATACTGGCACGAAAAGCAAGAAAATCAAGAAGAGCTGTAGCATCCATCGGTCCATGGGTACCAAGGCGCGTTATGCCCCAGGTACCGCGTGCAGGCCAGATGGGCTTCCACAACAGAACCGAGTTCAATAAAAGAATCATGCTAATGAACGGCGACACTGATCGCATCAATCCAAAGGCCGGGTTCAAGAACTATGGTTTCGTCAAGGGAGATTATCTCCTGTTGAAGGGAAGCATCATCGGGTCAGCAAAGCGTCTAATCAAGCTACGTAAAACCGTACGCGACACAGACTACCCCGAGGAAGCACCACAGATCACCTACCTCCACACCGAGTGGACTAAGGGAGGTATTCAGCAATGAAAGTACCAGTAATCAATCTCCAGAATGAGAAAACAGGCGAGGTAGAAATTCCACAGGTGTTCAATACACCTGTCAGGCACGATGTAATCAGAAGAGCAGTAATTGCGCTTCAAAGCACAAGGTTCCAGCCCCAGGGCAGGGACCCCATGGCAGGGAAGCACACTACCGCAGAGTCCCGCGGAACAGGCCACGGCATAGCCCGAGTTCCCAGGCTCAAGGGAAGCAGCAGAGCAGCCTTCGGCGTAAGCATTGTAGGCGGCCACGCGGCCTTCCCTCCACGTTCTGAGAAAGTCATCGTTAAGCGAATCAACAAGAAAGAAAGGAGGTTCGCTATAAGGTCGGGAATCGCAGCGACAGCTGTTAAGGAACTCGTAGAAAAGCGCGGACATAAGTTCGAGTCCGAGCATCTTCCAATCGTAGTCTCGAATGAGATACAATCCCTGAAGAAAACCAAGGACGTAGAATCCCTATTCATTGCCATCGGAGTCCAGGACGACGTTGAACGCGCCGACCGCAGGAAGGTCCGGGCTGGAAGGGGTAAGATGAGAGGACGCAAGCACAAGAAAGGCAAGGGTCCACTCGTCGTTGTCGCCGAGGACGACGGGATAGGATATGCAGCAAGAAACCTACCGGGCGTAGAGATATGCAGCGTAGCAGGCCTTAACGCCGAGCTACTTGCACCTGGCGCCCACCCAGGCAGACTGGTCATCTGGACAGAGTCCGCCTTTGGTCAGGTAGACGAGGTATGGGAGCGGTAAAAATGGAAGCACATGAAGTAATAATCTTCCCACTGATGACGGAGCGCAGCGTCAACATGATCGAGAACGAGAACAAACTCGTCTTCATCTGTGACAGGCGCGCCAACAAGCACCAAATCGCAGCTGCTGTCAAGGAACTCTATGAAGTCGAGGCCGAAGACATTAACACGCTAATCACCCGGAAGGGAACCAAGAAAGCATTCGTAAAGCTAACCGACGAGTACGACGCATCAGATGTCGCTATCCGTCTAGGAATACTGTAGGTGTGAGATATGGGAAAGAAACTTAGAGTACAGCGAAGAGGCCGCGGTGGACATACATACAAAGCGGCGAAAATGAACAAGAAAGCGCCATCCAAGTACCCCGTTATCACAGAGGAAGTACTACAGGGCTTTGTCAAGTCAATGGAGCATGAACCCGGCAGGGGAGCACCCCTTGCATACATTGAGTTCGCTCCAGGTCATGGATATCACGTAGCTGCCACAGAGGGTCTCAGCCTGAACATGCCAATTATGGTTGGCATAGGCGCGATCCCAAAAGTCGGCAACGTCCTCCACCTGAAAGACATCCCTGAGGGAACTATGGTGTCCAATATCGAACTACGTCCAGGCGACGGCGGCAAGATCGCCAGAAGCAGCGGATCATTCGCTACGGTAATTGCACACATAGACGACTACACCACAGTAAGGCTACCAAGTAGGCGAATCATCAGGGTTAAAAGCAACTCAAGGGCCACCATCGGCATAGTAAGTGGAGGGGGACGCCTAGAGCGACCTTTCATGAAAGCCGGTGAAAAGCACCACAAGAAAAAGGCAAAGGGACACAAGTATCCAACCGCTCACGGCGTAAAGATGCCTGCAGCCATGCACCCCCACGGAGGAGGTCGCCACAGAAGGCCAGGTAAATCAACCACGGTCAGCCGCCACGCACCACCAGGCGCGAAGGTCGGACTGATCGCGGCACGCAACAGTGGAAGGCGAAAGAGGACCAGGAGGAACTAAGGGTTTAAAACCCCTTAATCAACAGGTGAAACAATATGCCCAAAGACTTTAACTACAGAGGAAAGACGGTCGAGGAGCTCAAAGCTATGTCAATGGATGAGTTCATCAGGCTGCTTCCCTCAAGGATGAGAAGAAGCCTCCGACGAGGTCTCAGCGCAGAGCAGAGGATAGTTCTTGAAAAACTCAGGAGAGATAAAGGCAAGCCAGTCAGGACCCATGCAAGGGATCTGATCATCTTGCCCGATATGCTGGGGAAGACGATCCATTGCTACACTGGGAAGGAGTTCCGTGAGGTTGTCATCAACCAGAAGATGCTTGGCCACTATCTTGGCGAGTACGCGAGCCCAATGGCAATAGTACGCCATGGACGCCCCGGTATCGGAGCATCGCGTAGTAGCATGTATATCCCACTGAAGTAGTATCCCTACTTCATTTTACTTTATTTTTCATATAGTAACTCATTATAATGAATGTATATTTTCATTGAAGAACATATATGAACATACAAAATGAAGCCAATAAGTAGACATCGACAAAAATACCTACCATTCAGAACGCTTTATATATGAATACACGATTCAAGGTAGACACACGGTGCGTATATGCCATCATGGAAATATTCAGTACAAGGGCTAGACCCTGATAAGACCGCCATAGCCAGCGGCAGGGATCTCAGGATTAAACCAAAAACATCTCGTGAGATCTGTAACACACTCAAAGGAATGAAGCTAGACGAAGCCAAGACATTCCTAAACGACGTCATAGACAAGAAACGGGCAGTACCTTACTACCGGTACCGAGGGAAAACCCCCCATCGTAAAGGTCTAAACGGCCACGATGCAGGAAGGTACCCCGAGAAGGCTGCCGGAGAGATACTGAAAATCCTGGACTCAGTGGAGGCTAACGCCGAGTTCAAGGGATTATACGCAGACAGGCTTAGGATCGTCCACATGGCCGCCCACAAGGCAAGGGTCATCAGGAAGTTCATACCAAGGGCGTTCGGAAGAGCATCGCCATATTACAAACACCTGACCCACATTGAGGTTGCGGTGGAGGAATATTAGTGTCAATAGTCAAGCGAATTATCAAGAACAATATAGAAAGGGTAAAAGTCGATGAGCTTCTCGCAAAGGAGTACGAGCAAGCAGGATACGGCGGAATCACCCTGACAAAGACCCCCATGGGTGCACAGATCAACCTCTACGCCATGAGGCCCGGAAGGGTCATCGGCAAGAGGGGCAGGGCCATCAAGGCCGCATCGGAGCGACTTGAAAACGAGCTGGGCCTACCAAACCCCCAGATTACTGTCATAGAGGTCGAGGTGCCTGAGCTTAACCCGGCCATCATGGCTGCAAGGATAGCCAACGCCCTTGAGAGGGGAGTCCACTTCAGGAGATCAATTTTCTGGAGCCTTAGACGCATTATGGACAGTGGGGCACTTGGATGCGAGATCATACTGAAAGGCCCGCTGAGAAGCGCAAGATCACGTTTCGAGAAAGTTGTCGAGGGATACGTGCCAAAGTCGGGTGAGCCCGCGCTGAGGAACGTAAGGATCTCGACGCTTCACGTTAAAATGAAAAGGGGTACACTTGGAGTCACGGTGAAGATCGTTCCACCGGACGCGAAGTTCCCTGACAAGATAAGCCTAGAAGGCTTACCTGACATCGAGTACCAGCTACCCATGGAGGAGCCGGCGCCAGTCACCGAGGTCCCCGCGGAGGCAGTAGTCGATGATACAATCGAAGTCGTCGAGTCAGAGGCCGATGCAGCCAAGCCAGTCATTACGGATGAGGTAGCATCGGAGGAGGCACCCGCACAGGAGGAGACTCCAGTTGTGGAGGCGATCGTAGACTCCGCGGTTGAGGAAGCGGTGGTTGAG
>JABIBQ010000080.1 GCA_018652685.1 Candidatus Bathyarchaeota archaeon | reverse complement strand
CGTGAGCAACCCGCCGTTCAAGTTCAACCCCAAGGTACACGCAAGGAAAGCAACCACCGCCGAGAAGATCGGCATCGAGGGCCACGACGACCTATACCGGATGTTCAACCTAGGCGGCATGTACAAGATGTTCGACGAGGAGGTCAAGGTATCGGGCAGCGAGAAAGCCCAGGAGCTCAAGGACAGGTGCCACGACAGGCTAGTTGAGTACGATAAGTTCCTCCATGCGGAGTACGATATCGTCAACACTCCCATACGGAGCCTTGTGGGCATGAGCATCGGGGCAGTCTTGGAGGCGAGTCAGTACACCAGGGGGCTCGTCAGGAACCCCTAGCTCTCCCTATTTTAAGAAAACCCAAATAGTAATCCTGTTTAGGTTATCTGATAAACATTGGACAAGATTCTACTCGAAAAACTCAGCAATGCCTTCGGCCCACCGGGGGAGGAGACCGAGCCAGCGAAGATCCTCATCGCGGAGCTTGAGGGCTATGCGGATGAGGTTCGCACCGACAAGATGGGCAACGTGTTCTTCACACACAAGGGGGACGAGGAGGCACCATTGATCATGCTGGCGGCCCACACTGATGAGGTCGGAGTACTCATCACTGACATTGACGACAACGGCTTCCTCCGTTTCCATCCGTGGGGGATCGTGGCAAACGTCCTCCCGGGCCAGCGAATAGTACTCAGGGGCAAGAAGGGGAACCTATACGGTATCCTCGGCACAAAACCTCCGCACGTCCTCAGCGCCGCTGAAAGGAAGGCTGCGATACCCTCTGACCAGCTGTTCCTGGACATAGGCGCGTCAACCCGCGAGATGGCCGAGGCTAAGGGAGCATACATTGGCATGAAGGGCGTCTTTGATGTCCAGTTCAAGGACCTGGGCGACGGATTCCTCTGGGGCAAGGCGTTCGACGACAGGGTCGGCTGTTATGTGATGTGTGAGGTGTTCAAGTGGGTTAAGGACAAGCCCTACAACGTCGTCGCCGTGGGAACCGTCCAGGAAGAAGTGGGACTCAGAGGCAGCAAGACCGCCGCGTGGCAGGTTGACCCCGACTACGGGTTAGCCTTGGAGAACACGTTCGCCATGGACATGCCAGGAGTAGCGCCTCACAAGCAGAGTGCGGGACTGCACAAGGGGCCGGTAGTAACAATCGCCGATAGGAGCGTCATCACCCACCCTAAAGTTCTGGGCTGTATCCAAGAGGCGGCGGCCGCCGAGGGCATACCCTACCAGTACAAGAAGATACCCAGCGGCGGGACAGACGCGGGTAGCATCCATCTGACAAAGGCGGGCATCCCCAGCGGAGTCATCGCCAATCCCGGCAGGTATATCCACGGCCCATGCGGCATTACAACCGAGGAGGACATCAAGAACACCGTGGCGCTGGTTAAAGCGTTCATCAAGAGGATAAGCAGCTAATCCTCTGATCCTTTTTTCCTATCTCATTCGCCAAAGTCTGGTTGACGAAAAGATCAGCGGTCCAGTATGAACTCCCTGTCCAGAACTTGTTTTATATTATGGGGAAGATATCAACGAGAACACATGAAGAAAGTAACATTTATAAGCGATGTCGTAGAAGATTTCAATGTAATATGGGTAAAATACCCATAGGTATAACTTTTAGGAGGAAAGAAAGTGAACCGAGTAAATATAGAAAACGAGGACACTGCGTCCAATTGCCCCCACTGCGGAGGCAGCAAAATAGTGAACGACAGACAGACGGGGGAACGTGTCTGCGCTTCATGTGGTCTAGTGGTAACTGATATCATCGTGGACCTCGGCCCCGAGTACAGAGTATTCAACCTGCAGGAAAACGACAGAAGAAGGACAGGGACAGGCTACAGCTACAGCATCTACGACAAGGGCCTATCAACGGTCATCAAGGGAGACAAGGACGCCTCAGGGAAACGACTGGACTTTGAGACTCAGCGCAGGATGCGGAGGCTCCAGCGCCAGGACAACAGGAGCAAGGTAAACGAGACACACGCAAGGAACCTGAGCATCGCCATGGCTGAGCTTGACAGGCTCACAAGCGATCTGCATCTGCCGAGGAGCGTCAAGGAGAACGCCGCCCTCATCTACAGGAAGGCACTGCTGAAAGACCTCATTCGAGGAAGGAGCATCGACGCGTTCGTTGCCGCCAGCATCTACGCCGCATGCAGGGTTATGGGCATACCCAGACCACTTAAGGAAGTCAGCAAGGCCAGCAAACGGCTACACAGCGAGGTGGCCATGACATACAGGCTACTCCACAGGGAGCTAAAGCTCAGGCCGCCGGTAGACGGGCCCTACAAGTTCGTGCCCAGCATCGCGGGACACCTCAAGGTGACCCAGCTAACCGAGCAGACTGCCATCAGGATCCTTAGAAAGGCCGACGAGATGAGGGAGTTGACAGGCAAGGACCCAAGGGGTCTAGCCGCGGCTGCCCTATACATGGCCTGCCAGGAGACGGGCGAGAAGCGCGTCCAAAGGGTCATAGCGAAAGCGGCAGGGACCACAGAGGTTACACTGAGGAACAGGTACAGAGGTCTCAAGAACGCCCTCGAAAAGGTCCACGTTGACGCTGCCGAGCTAGTTCCACAAGTCGCCTAGTTTATATTAACACCTTTTTTAAGCCGACCACTCGTTTTTGATGGTCATGGCTAAACCCTTGGACAGGCAGCGTTCGCTGTTGATGCTCATGATCGTACAGCTCACCACAAACTTCCGTGGGGGCATTATATCACCCATCCTGAGCCTATTCGTCCGCAGCCAAGGGCTAACCTTGGCCCAGATTGGGCTCCTTGGCACCGCATCGATGCTGGGGTGGTTCATATGGGAGCCGTTCATGGGGGTTATAGCAGACAGGTGGAACAAACGGTGGATGTTGGCTGGCTCCCTGCTGCTTACTACTATCCTCTACGGTGTCTACCCGATGGCGACTGGGCTGGGTTTCTTTATGGTCCTGGAGTTCCTGAAGACAAGCATCATGTCGGCGTACAGCATACCGATGAAGGCATTGACCGCGGAACTGCTCCCGTCAGAGGATCGTGGTAAGGCATATGGCAGATACATGTCAGTAATCGGTTTCGGTGGCATGGTTAGCCCACTAATCGGTGGATACATCTCGGAGGTCTTCGGGTATGACCTTCCCTTCTACATAGCCGCCGCAATAGGGCTCGTGGGTATGTTTGCTGTGTTTTCGATCAAGTACGAGGAACCTGAATCAAAATCAACGGGAAACGGGTTCGGCGACCTGAGGAGTATCCTGACTGGGCCAATCCTCAGGATCTTTAGCGTCAGAGGTTTATTCTTCTTCAACATGGGCTTTCTCCATAACTTCCTCCCAGTATTTCTCAACGAGTCCCCCATCTATGCCGCATCAGAGTCACAGATAGGCGCATTCTTCAGTATATTCCGATTTGCAGGAGCAGCTGGGCGGTCGATCCTGGGAGACCTCTGTGACCGGCTTGGAAACAAGAAGCTCATAATCGCGTCGCTCCTGGGATGGGTTACAAGCTACCTAGCACTCATGTACACTGGTGGAATCTACCTCATGTACTTCGTCGGGGTGTTGCAGGGATTGAGCTGGGCCGCAGCAGATACCAGCATGATGCTCCACCTCATCTCTGTGATGAGCAAGGATCGCTCAGGGTTAATCATGGGGCTGTACTCAGAGGCAGAGAACATCGGAGGCCTGATCTCGACGCCGACAGTAGGGTACCTATACCAGACCATGGGGTCGGGTGTCAGCATATGGTTCGTGGTCATCGCACTGTCCTTGAACGCCGTCTACTCGGTCTGGGCTATACGGGAAGACCCGTCCTGATTGGCCATCTAGTCCACATCAAGCCCATTTTTTATACCAGTCATACCCGTGTTAACTGTGTCACTCCAGGGCGTACGCGAGTTCCTTGATAACCGAAATATCGTAATCGTCATGCTCACCCAGACCCTGAGCATGTTCCTCGCTTGGCTCTGGTGGCCGTATAAGAGCCTCTTTATCCTTGAGTTGGGGGCGACAAATGAGATCCTCGGCCTGCTTGTGATGGTGGAGACCCTGGGTGGGATGTTCTTCCAGATCCCGGGGGGCGTACTTGCTGATAGGTACGGCAGGAAGCGGGTCATCATCGCCGCGGCTGTTCTTAGCTTTGGGGCACCCCTCATCTACCTGTTCGCAGGGGAATGGATTCAATTGGCACCAGCGATGATACTCTCCTCGGCCGCATCTCTGAGCAGGGGCGCCATGAACGCCTTGATCGCGGAAAGCCTACCCACTGATAAACGGGGGGCCGGGTTTGCGGCGATAAGTTTCGTAGGGAAGATACCAAACGTGTTTTCTGGTATCGTCGGTGGCATGATAATGGATCATTTCGGCGTCATACCAGGCGTAAGAGTGGTATTAACAGGGGTAATCGGGATGTCCGCTCTCAGTGCCGTGGTCTACTGGTTATTCCTCGAAGAGACATTGCTTCCTGACGCGAGAAAGGACACACAATTAGATCTCAATCTTGGTAGCATCCGTGAACTCGGGTCGATGCCAAGGGAAGCGTGGGTGTTAACCGTCGTCGCCGGGCTCAGCTCCTTCTCTGTAAGGATGGTCTTCAGCTTCACGGTTCCATATGTTATCAACGTCATGGGGCTCTCCAAGACCGAGTACGGGGCTATCAGCACAGTCGTGAGTATGGTTTCCCTGTTCCTGACCCTCCCCGGTGGAGTGCTCAGTGATAGGATAGGCCGGAAACAGACAGTGATCATTAGCAGGGTCATAGCAAGCCTCAGCACTATCGGAATCCCCCTGAGCAGTAGTGTGCTCACACTGGGGGCTTTCCGAGTTACAGGCAGCATCGGTTCCGGCCTTGGCGGGACTTTCATGAGGGTCAGGGGTGGCCCCGTCTGGCAGGCACTGGTGGCCGACATGACTCCAGCCGAGGGGAGGGCCAGGATGATGGGCCTCATGGGTACTTTCGTGAGCATCATCGGTACGCCGGCTAGTTATGTGGGTGGCTACCTCACCGACAATGTCTCACCCGAAGCCCCATTCTACGCGAGTTTCCTGATGAACACTGTTGGTACCTTGCTCATCCTTCTATTATTGAAGCCAAAAGAGGGCCCCTGAGGCTTCACCCAGTTTCAAGGGTGAATAATCTGCGTATGTACAGAAACGTGACCGGATAATATCCGTGTGTAGAGTTCATCCAGTTGGTTTCAAATACGCGAACCGCAGGAGATACAGCATGAGCGATAAAACGCTGGTTCTTAGGGACGCTGACTATGTCATTCAAGGCGCGTCCATTATCAACGAGAAATATTCGGTGCTGATCAAAGGCGACAGGATAATCGATGTAGGCCCTTACGAGAAACTAAAGGCTGACCACATCATCGACGAGGAACGTGACTGCACGGGTCAGGCTATCCTACCCGGGCTCATCAACACTCACACCCACATCCACGAGACTATGATGCGTGGATTGGGCCATGATTTCCCGTTCCACGAGTGGTGTGACAGGCTAGTCTTCCCCACGGCCAAGGCAATGGAGGACGAGGGCGAGGAGCTGTACAGGTCGCTGACCCTTATCACCGCCATGGAGGCCGCCAGCAGCGGCTCTACGGCCCTTATTGAACACAGCGTCAACTTCGCAAAACGCCACAGCCTAACCATGGCCCACGCCCTCCACGAGTTCGGGCTCAGGGGAGCCATAGCCAAGGGAGCCGAGGACTTCAGCACCATCGACCAGGGACACGTGGGCAAGGACATGGCCCAGGAGCTCGGGGAGACGAAAGTTTTCCTCGATGCATGGAAGAAGGAGAAACCGGACGACCTTGTCCAGGCATGGGTCGGCCCATCAGGCGGCAAGAGAACAGTCGGTGGATGCACAAACGAGGCACTTGTCGAGCTCAAGAAGATGGCAGATGACTACGATACTCGTTACCATCTCCACTGGGCGGGTACATCACCGGAGATCAAGATAGTCCAGCGAGACACAGGTTACGTTGGGAGCGTTGCAATGGCTTACAACTTAGGCATACTTGATGAGAGGACGAGCCTGGCCCATTGTATCTGGATGGCCGAGGCCGAGATGGACATGGTCAAGGAGACAGGAGCAAGCATTTCACATATGCCAAGCTGTAACCAGATATGTGCAATCGGCGTGTTACCACTTGTTGAACTACTGGAGAAAGGCGTGGACGTCGGGATAGGCACTGACGGTGCCCCCCAGAACGATAGCCTGGACATGTACAGGGACATGAGGCAGGCTGTCCTCCTCCAGAGGATTAATAAGATGAAGGCCGACGCGGTGAGCCACCTTGACGCGTTCAAGATGGCAACTGTAACCGGCGCAAAGATGTTAGGGCACGACGATCTGGGCACTGTACAACCAGGACAGCTGGCCGACCTCACAGCCGTAAAGATCAAGGGCAACCACTTCCTGACGCCGCTCTACGAGCCGCTAGAGACCCTCGTATACGCGGGCTCAGGAGGCAGGGACACGGTCTGGACCATGGTAAACGGGAAAATGGTATACGACAACGGTACCTTCCCGACCATTGACGCCGAGGCGGTTGTGAGCCATGTCGCTGATGCGGCTAAACGCATCAAGCACCACATCGTGTTCTAGTGATTAAAATGGCCAAGAAATCCTTTGACGAGCTGTACCCCGTTAAGGACGAGTACGAGAGGTTCGACGCGAGGGATACCGCGTTCGGCCAGGCATTCAAGAAGACGGGCAAACTGCTTCAGTTCACCTCTCTGGAGTCCAGGGCGGGCAGGATACTATCAGGTAGGAAGGGGTTCAGCTTGCTTGATTATGCGTTCCACGACGCAGCAGGGATGTACGAGACGCCTTTCGGGGAGAGCCATACCCAGGATAAGGGGTTTTACAAGTGGCAGAGCCTCGGGAAGGCCAAGAAGTATCCCGGGGTAGGTAAATGGGAGTCAACTCCAGAAGAAGCGGCAAAGGCAGTGCGCAAGGCGTGTAAGTTCTACGGTGCAGGGGACACTGGGTTCACGCCTCTTGACAAGCGATGGGTCTACAGCCACACCAGGTACGGCAAGCCCATCGTCTTTGAGGACGTGGAGGAGGGGTACACCACCGAAGAGAAGGCGGTCATCCCGGAGAGCCACAAATGGGTCATCGTGTTGACGGTCCCCATGGATCTGGAGAACTTCATGCATACGCCATCGGCAACCGAGTCCGTTTCAGGCCTTGGATACAGCCAAATGCATATCCTCGGTGGGATGGTGGCCGAGTTCATCAGGGGCCTCGGGTACCACGCCGTCCCCTGCGGAAATGACACAGCTGTGAGTGTCCCTATGGCCATTCAGGCAGGTCTTGGACATCTAGGTAGACATGGCAGGCTCATTACTTGGAAGCATGGAAGCATGTGCAGGATACTCAAGATATTCACCGACCTGCCACTTGCTCAGAGCGCCATGGCCCCCGGGGGGATTGTGGAGTTCTGCGAGGACTGCAAGAAATGTGCAGAAATGTGCCCGAGTCAATCAATATCCAGCGGAAGGCGCAGCTACGAGACCGTGAGTGACGCCAACAACCCCGGAGCACTCAAGTGGTACGTGGACGCCGAGGGATGCCTTGACCACTGGAGCGTGGTCGAATCAGGGTGCGGCATCTGCTTCAGGGTCTGCTCGTTCAACAAGAAGCCTGGTTTACACCACGACGTGGTCAAGTGGTTCATCCGTAATGTGCCCGCGCTGAACAAGTTCTGGGCCTGGTCTGATGACTTCATGGGCTACGGAAAACAGGTGCCCCCTGAAAAGTTCTGGGAGTAATCCCACTTTTATTGGTCTAATACGATTTCTGAGTCTGGCAGTTTGACGACTGCCAGTATCGTTGCTGCAGCAGTGAGGGACATGGCCGTCAGTATCGTGCCCAGTGTCAGCCAGTTGGACACCAGCAGTAAGACCCCAAGTGCGCTCCCAATGGAGTAGCCGAGGTTTGACGCAGCGTTGTGGAGGCTCATCATGGAGCCCTTTGACTCGGTCTGTCCGAGGCTGAGGGTGTTGTGGGCGTTGTACCTGAATGAATCGAGGAGGTTGCCAGTAAGTATGGCTACGGTTGCAATTGATAACGTGGGTGAGATGTTGTACACCACAGTGCATACGCTGGTGCCAATCAACCCAAGTGTGACAGTGAGCTTCGGCCCTAGTCTGGAGAGGACGCGGGATGTCAGGTAGCTACCAGTGATGAACATAACCGCCGTACCGGTGAAGATGTATCCCGTCTGCACCGTGCTTGTCTGGAATGTCTCCTTGATGAAGCTGAAGCACCAGAAGTAGACCCCCTGGATGCCAGCCGATGCGAGGAGGTTGCTCACGAGGCAACCGATGGCGCTCCTATTTGATACGATCTCCCGTACCCCGGATGTAATATCCTTTACTCCCTTGTTCTCCGTGTCCGGGAGGGTAAAATAAGTGATTATCAATCCAAGCGCACCAAGAGTCCCCGCAAACCCGATATATGCGAGTCTCCAGCCACCGACTGCGGCTAGTTGCCCTACTATCGTCCCACCTAACAGGAACCCAAAGCCGCCTCCTACCCCGAGGAGGCTCATGGCCCGCCCTTGCTCGGCTAGCGGGAAGTACTCCGCGATGAGGGTCGTTGTCATGGGTACCACTATTGCCATGCCCGCCCCCGTCAGAACCGTTGACAGGAGCAGCACGGAGAAGCTGGGGGCAAGGCTGCTGGTCACAGCCGAGGCGGCTATCACTAGGAGCCCAACCGTGAGGAGGCGCTTGTAATTGTACCGGGCCGCTATGAACGTCATCGCGATGCTGCCGATGAACGCGACCATGCTGGCGGCTGTCCTGATCTGTCCGCCGATCCCGATGGGGACGTTAAGATCTTTACTGATCTCCGTGAGCAGCACCGAGGCCACGATTGACGGTGGGTAGGTGCTCAGCGTCGCTATGAGAAGCGATGGCAGGATGAGCCTGTTGCTTTTAGTCTCATTCACCATCTTGTCCAATGAGTTGATGCCGCGAGTGTTTACCTCTTGCGGTCAACTAGTGGGTAGGGGATACGATGGTGGTCTCCACGCCATTCCTGGTTATCACAGCGGTGGCCCTGGGGATCAGGAGGTTGAGCTGTGCCACGGAGTCGTTGTGTGGACCGCCGAATCCGATGCTGATGGAGCCCCTGTTCTTTTCGGCGTCAAGGGGGTTCATCCTGACCTTTGCCATCCTGTTCGCTCCGATACCGATCTCGTTGGTCATCCGAGCCCCCAGGTCCCTGTTGAACTCGGTTGAAACCATTTCCAGTAGCTCAGGGTCGTTGCAATCAATCGAATTTACTGAGCCTTTCACGGCATCTAGGACAACCGGGGCATCAAGCCTCATCGCCCCAGTGCCGCCGTGGATGCAGACAATTCTACCATCAAGTGTACCCGTCTCGGGAGGGACGCAGCTCACCTGACCAGTTGGCAGGTTCATCGTCTCGGGTCTGAAGAAGCTGTCCCTGAGACCGACCGTGAAATCAGTGCCGTTTGGGGCGGTGATGTGGACGCTGTCAGCCCCTTTGGTTTGAGCTACAAGATTGTCCATCCAGGAGTACATCTCAAAGTAGTTATCGTCTGTCAACGCGAGGCCGCCGTCGATAAACATGTCAGGTGTGCCTCCCGGGCTGTGGCCGACGGTCTTAACTGAAAGTCTCTCTGTTGCAAGCAACTCGGATCTGAAACTCGTCTCGGTATCCCTGTAACGGATGACGTTGACGCAGGTATCCGGTTTGAACGATTTGATTGTCTCGCGAATTTCTTCCTCAATCCCTAATCTCGCTTGGTCGGGCGCTGGAAGCCTAACCAGAAGTGTCTCAAGGCCCAGAGTCTTGGCCGCCCCAATGAATGGCTCTGCCATCTTGTACCTGTCCGCCTCGTAAACTATGAGGGCTCTATCCCCTTTCTCAGCCTTCAATGGGTGTCTGAACGCTGCCTCGGCGTAGACTACTGGGTCCATGGCGGAGAAAACGTGTTCCGCCAGTTTAGGTTTATCGAAAGAACTAGACTAGCATGTAGCTAGCGGTGGATATCTCGTAGATGACCATTCCCTGCCTAACCAGAGTGGTGAGAGCCGACCTGATCTGCCTCTTGCTCAGGGTCACGTGGAACTGTATGTCACTGATTCTCGCCTTTCCCTCTTCCAGCAATAGTGCGAGTGTTACCTTGTCCATGTTAGTGATCTTCTTCAACTGCTCCATGTGTGATCAGCGGTTACAGCTTAAGCTATCAGATATAAACGTTGTCGCCACTCAACGAACCGCGTTTCGGCGTTTGACGAAGAATGCCTTAGACACCACTATTGCAGGCAGCATTAACGCTTGCAAGGTGGGAAACCGTAAAGCGTGACACGGGGTTATCTTGTACTATGAGCCAGTTCGAGGACAAACTCCGGGCGTACATCGTCGAGAACGGGGTAAAGGCCGAGGTGATATCGTTCACTCATTCAACCCACAGCGTTGCTGAGGCGGCTGCCGCTGTCGGAGCCGAGCCCGAGGATTTCGTCAAGAGCATCTGCATGGTGACCATGGGCGGTAAACTAGTCGTGGCCATCGTCAAGGGTGAGCATAGAGCAAGCACCAGCAGGGTCGGTAAAGCACTTGGAATCCCAAGACCGAGGATCGCCGAGCCGGGTGAGATACTTGAGCTCACAGGATACCCCGTGGGAGGGACACCTGCTTTCGGGTATGAGGCAACGTTTCTGATGGACCCCAAGGTGCTTGAGAAGGAGAAAGTCTACTCTGGTGGGGGATCAGGCAACGCCCTCACATACACGTCCACAGAGGAGATGAAGCGGGTGAACGGAGCCAAGGTTGCGAGGCTCCGGTCCTAGCTAGATATTTGTAACATTTCCGTCATGAGTAACCCTAAATTCTCAAACCGTCCCCTTTGATGCATGGCAAAAATCACGCGCCCCGAGGATTTCTTCGGTCACAGGCTTGGAGCCGACCGCAAGATCGCCCGGTGGAACAAGATCGTAGAGTACTTCAACCTCCTCCAGGAGGAGTCTGACAGGATCAAGGTGGTTAACTCAGGTGACACCACCGAGGGGAACCCGTTCCTAGTTGCCTACATCAGCAGCGAGGAGAACCTCTCCAACATGGACAGGCTCCAGGAGGTCAACAAGTCCATCACCGACCCCCAGAACAGAGCCATAGACGAGATCAGTAGCCTCATCGCCGAGGGGAAAGCAGTAATCGTTCAAACTATGAGCCTCCACGCCACCGAGATCGGCGGCACCCAGATGGCACCCGAGCTGGCATACGACCAGGTCACACGCGAGGACGAGGAAGCGAAGCGAATCAGAGACGAGGTCATCAGCATCATCGTGCCCAGCTTCAACCCCGACGGCCAGATCATGGTCACGGACTGGTACAACCAGTGGATTGACACCGAGTACGAGGGAGGCTCACCGCCGGATCTGTACCACAAGTACTGCGGCCACGACAATAACAGGGACGCGTTCATGACTAACACCGTGGAGAGCCAGTACCTGGCTGAAGTCATGTTCAAGGACTGGCCGCCACAGGCGTACCAGGACCACCACCACATGGGCTCATACGGCGCACGGCTATACGTTGCACCCTACAGTGACCCCATCCACCCCCACGGCGACCCCCTTGTGTGGAGGGAGCTCCAGTGGTATGGCAGCCATATGGCGTACAAGCTTGAGCAAGAGGGGAAATCAGGCATAGTCAACGCCGCAATCTTCAGCGGATGGGCACACATGGGCTACCACTGGATAGGCATCTACCACAACATCCCGTCCATGCTCACGGAGTCGGCGAGCGCTAAGCTGGCCACGCCTCTTTACATCCACCCAGAGCAACTAAAGGCCGAGACGGTTGAGAAAAGCCTCGTTGGTACAAGGATGATGCCTCACTACAAGCCTTCAACAAACTTCCCAAACCCCTGGCCGGGAGGCTGGTGGACACTGAGGGACATCGTGGAGCAGCAAAAGATCGCCGCATGGGCCCTTCTAGATCACGTTGCCAGGAACAGAGAGACTGTGCTCTGGAACCAGTACCAAAAGGCCATCAGGCAGACCGAGAGGGGAGGCGAGGGATCACCCCAGGTCATCGTGGTCCCGGAGGATCAGCACGACCCGAGGACCGCGGAGCTCATGATAGAGAAGCTACTTGTCCAGGGGCTGAGCATCTACCGGGCCAACGAGCCCTTCACTGCTGACGGCTACATCCACGGCGCGGGCAGCTACCTGATCCCGTTGGCCCAGCCGAAGTCAGGGCTCATCAAGACCCTGCTGACCAGGACGAGGTTCCCTGACAACAGCTTCACGAGGATGGGGGACGGCACACCCAACAGGCCCTACGACACCGCCACTGACACAATGGCGGAGTTCATGGGCGTCAATGTTCACGCGGCTGATTACCTGAGCGAGTTCCAGGTTGAGCCAGTCACCGAGTACAAGGCACCGGTGGGCTATGTAGACGAGGACAGCAAGGTTGGTTACCTGCTGGACACCAGAGAGAACGCCTCTTTCAAGGCGGTAAACCTGTTGCTGAAGCAGGGCGTGCCCATCAAGCGCATCCTTGAGCCGGTGATCGCAGGTGACCATGAACTACCTGCAGGCTGTTTCGTGGTCGCAGCAGGCTACGAGGAGAAGTTAAACGAGGTTGCCACTCACATCGGCGTCACCTTCCACGCACTGGCCGAGCTTGAGGCAGAGATGGAGGACGTCAAGAGCCTCAAGGTGGGCATGTACCACAGGCTCTGGGGCGGAAACATGGACATGGGCTGGACACGACTCGTCCTTGAGCAGTTCTGCTTCGATTACACCCTACTCAACGACAAGGACATCAAGGAGGGAGACCTGGGCGAGTACGACGTCATCATTCTGGCCCACGACTCTAAGGAGATGTTAGCCGGAGGTGACGATATGAAGAAGTGGTGGGCTGAGACCCGACCGGGTTGGCCGCTCACGGTCTACCCACCGGAGTACGAGACAGGACTCGGGGATGAGGGAAAGGAGAAGCTGGTCGAGTGGACCAAGGCAGGTGGTACCATGTACACGATAGGTGCGTCCACGGGGTACGCCATCGAAGCCCTCGACTTGCCAATCACTGACACTGTGAAGGGGCTGGGGGCCAAGGAGTTCCACTGCCCAGGCAGCACCCTCCGCGTCGAGGTTGAGAACACCCACCCTGCCGCCTACGGTATGCCCGAGGATGCGCTGGCCCTATTCTGGGGCAGCCCTGCTTTCAAGGTCAACCCAGGGCCCAACAACCACATGTACGAAGTACTCGCGGTTTACCCTGACAGTGATATCCTGGAGTCGGGCTGGCTGGTGGGTGAGGAGAAGATCGCAGACAAGATCGCTGCCATCTACGCCCACGTTGGAGAGGGACATGTTGTCCTCATGGGGCCAAGGGTGCAGCACAGGTGCCAGACTCACGGAACGTTCAAGTTGCTCTTCAACAGCCTCCTGGGCTAAACCTTTTTTTCAAACCCATTATTTTCGCTACAAAGCCTTATACCGTAACAATGGAGTGTAAGGTATCATCTAGGTGCAATTTTTGTCCGGAAAAAGATCATATTGGCAAACCATAAAACTGGTTTTCAGCAGCAAGAACATTACAACCATCGCAATCACCACCAGCATGATCACCCTCTGTGACGCGGGGTGGAGGCCATTCTGGTCACTCTATTTGAAGGATGTCCTAGGTGCAAGCGTTTGGGCTATCTCGTTCCTATCAATGCTGGGCCAATCTGAGCGCCTCCTCTTCCAGTTACCTGGCGGTGTCATAGCCGACAGATTCGGCAGGCGAAAGATCATCGTGTACGGTACGGCCCTCAGGATATTCACGCCCATGCTGTATCTGTGGGCTACCGACTGGGTCACGATGATACCCGCCCTCCTCCTGAACGGCGTGACCAGCATATACATGCCGGCATTCAACGCGATAATAGCCGACAGCCTACCCGAGGACGAGAGAGGAGCCGGGTACGGGGCGTTCAGGATGATCACATCGACCCCCCGGATATTCAGTCCAATCATAGGTGGGTACCTGTTCGACAGGATGGGGCCAGCCGAGGGTTTCAGACTGTTCATGTTCCTCAGCATATTCATCAACGCCGTCGTGACCTATGCCCGCTACAGGATAATCACGGAGACACTGTTCGACGAGGAGGAGATGAAGGGCAGGGCCAAGAAGCGACTCCCCATCAAGGAGCAGGTCGTTGAGACCATGACCCTCGGTAAGAACGTGTGGGTAATGGTGCTTGTAGCAGTCCTGAGTGCCTTCGGGGCGAGGATGGTGTTCTCTTTGGTGCCAATCTACGCACAAGAGGTAATCGGGCTATCCTACACCCAGCTCGGACTAGTTACAACCATAGGAGGAATCATCACATCGGCGCTGTCAATGCCAGGGGGAATGATCTCCGACCGCGTCGGAAGGAAACCCATCATCAGCCTATCCAGGTTCCTCACACCTCTCTCCATGTTCGGAACAACACTTGCAGGTAACTTCCCCCAGTACCTCCTGGCTCAAGCTACGAACTCACTATCCGAGGCATTTGGAGGTGGAGGCAGGATGGGCAACGCAGGTGGACCGGCTTGGCAGGCATTAGTCGCAGATTTGGTACCAAAGGAGAAGCGGGCAACCGTGATGGGAACCATCGGCACTATCACAGGTGTGGTTGCAGCGCCAGCTTCCCTCGCAGGCAGCTGGCTGTGGAACAACCTTGGCCCCATCTGGCCTTTCAGGGTGAGTGCCATAACAGGGCTCATAGCCGTAGCACTGTTCATGGTCGGGGTCGAAGAGCCCTCGAGGAAGAAAGAGAAACTCCTCCGTCCATAAATTACTCGTAATCCTTGAGGCTCATCTGGGTGATGGCCTCTAAAACAGTTATCAACTCAAGATGTCTTGGATACATGATACACATGGCTGAAGAACCGATATACGAGGCTGAAGTGGTCAGCGTGCTCAAGGACTGCAGCGCCGGCCACAAAGTGGGGGACAAGTTTGAGGTTAATACCCACAAGACGGGAGGCATCTGCGGGTACTGTTACCACGATATGTTCCCAACACTGATGAACATGTGCTACGGTGGACAGATACCCTGGTACAACAACGACGAGTGGAAATATGAGTGCCCTGACAGGTGGAACCTGGTCACGTTCAAGGTCACCAAGAAATAACCCCTCCCTATTATTCCATTAGGATTATTATTGATAGAACTATATTAATATCGGATTGGATGTAGGAGGGACACTATCAGGAGGAATCGACACTCAGTTATATTTACAGGCGCTCAACACGCCTGACCGGGAACATCTACGGATCGCTTGTACGAAATCATACCGTGGAACCAGTTACACAGCAGAGAAAATCAAACACAAAGGAGGCTAGACCATGTCAACTGTAACGGTCTCGTTATCCGGTGCGCTCGCAGCTGTTGCGGGCGTTACAAACATTGAGGTAGAGGCATCATCCCTATCTGAGGTCCTAACCGGGCTTTCAACCAGATACGGTGGGGCTTTCAACGAAAAACTCTACGACGCCAACGGCAAGCCCAGACGTTTCATCAACATATACGTCAACGGCAGGGACTACCGTTTCCTCAAGAAACTGGACACCGAGCTGGCAAACAAAGACGAGGTATCATTGATACCCGCCGTTAGTGGAGGCTAGCATTTGGTCACGGAGTTATCCCACCAGGAGATACTGAGGTACAGCAGGCACCTCATAATGCCTGAGGTCGGCTTGGCCGGTCAGAAAAAACTCAAGGAGGCCAGCGTGCTCTGCATCGGAGTAGGCGGCCTAGGGTCTCCTTTGGCCATGTACCTCGCAGCCGCGGGAGTTGGGCGTATCGGCCTCGTTGATTTTGATGTGGTTGACTTCAGCAACCTTCAACGGCAGATCCTTCACCATACAGCCGACGTTGGGAGGCCAAAGCTTGAGTCAGCGGCTGAGAAACTGCGTGCTATCAACCCCGAGATTGAGATCGTGTTGCACGAGGCGATGTTCTCATCGGCCAACGCCATGGATATCTGCAGGGATTATGACGTGATAGCAGACGGCACAGACAACTTCCCGACGAGGTATCTGACAAACGATGTCTGCGTGCTCCTTGGGAAGCCCAACGTGTACGCAAGCATATTCAGGTTCGAGGGGCAGGCATCTGTGTTCCACGCCGAGAAAGGGCCGTGTTATCGCTGCCTATATCCAGAGCCACCGCCACCGGGTATGGTCCCGAGCTGCGCTGAGGGTGGGGTCCTAGGAATTCTTCCGGGAATAATGGGGACGATACAGGCAACGGAGGTAATCAAGCAGATACTAGGTTCAGGTGACCCTCTCATCGGGAGGTTGCTCCTGTTCAACGCCCTCGATATGAGGTGGAGGGAGGTCAAGCCAATGAAAGACCCGGACTGCCCTATATGCGGGGAGAACCCGACTATCCACGAGCTGATTGACTATGAGCAGTTTTGCGGGATATCAATGGGAAGCGAGGAGGCCCACGTCGAGGAATTGGGGGCTGATTGGAATATCACTCCGAGTGATCTCAACTCCGAGCTCCAGAGGGAAGGCAAGGTCGTCTTGGTCGACGTGAGGGAGCCCCACGAATGGGATATCTGTCACATCACGGGCTCTACTTTCATTCCTGAAGGAGACGTCCTGGCTAGGATGAATGAGCTTGACACGGCAGATGACATCGTGCTAATATGTCGCACAGGGATTCGCAGCGCCAGAGCTTTGAATCAGTTACGAGAATCAGGGTTCACGAAGCTCAGAAACCTCGTGGGCGGCCTTCATGGGTGGGCCGACGATGTGGATCCTTCCATCCCAAAATATTAGCGATTTTTTTCTAACCCCTATCTATTTTCAAATCGTTTTTGGTACAGATACATGTAGCGTTGTAACAATGTTTAATAGTTATACCTGCGCCCCCTGTTTGAAATTCTGGGGCTGTGGAGAAGGGGGAACACCCCGATCAGGCTACCAGAGGTGAGACTACAATGACAGCCATAAGCGAACAGGAAAAGAAAGGTATGTTCTGGTTCATCCAGGGCAACATCAAGATACTCATAATATGCAGGCTGCTTTGGAGCCTCAGCACAAGCATCGTCTACCCCTATTTTAGCTACTATATCGAGGCGATAGGGGGAACGAAGCAGGACATCGGCTTCATCAGCAGTATCGGGATCCTTGCTGGTATGTTCCTTTATCCCGTTGGTGGCTTCTTGGCTGACAAATCGGGCAGGGTAAAACTCATCGGGTATAGTACGGTGCTTTACGCCTTCGCCCATATCCCGTTCATTATAGCTAATGACTGGCAGACCTTGGCTCTTGGCCAATTCCTCTCTCAGCTTCTACTCTTCTACATGCCCGCGATGAACGCGCTGAGTAGCGACAGCCTGCCACCAGGCGTCAGAGGGAAAGGTTTTGCCATCATGATGGCGGTGCCTCAGGCTATCCGTATCCTGGCTCCAGTCATTGGTGGTCGCCTGATCGGTTATTATCAAGCTACCTCTGGACTTTCAGAAGACCTCGCACTGATCAAAGCAGTCAAACTGGCTTGGACCGTTGCGTTTGGCACCGGTCTCGTTGTTGCCTGGCTCAGGTTGAAATATCTTACCGAGACCATTGAGGAAGACGAATCAGAGTCTTACTCGTGGGGCGATACTCTATCCGTGCTCAAGCAGAGCTATGCAAGCATCGTTGATTCTGTCAAGTGGATGGATAGGTCACTGAAAACAATCGTCCTAATCGAGGTGATAGCGGCTTTCTTCGTCGCGATGAGCGCACCTTTCTGGTCACTATATGCCAAAGATATCGTGGGCATAAGCATCCAGGAATGGGGGAACGTCAACCTGTGGAGCGGAGTGGTCGCCCTAATATTCGCCCTCCCTCTCGGAGGTGCAGTGGATAAGTGGGGCCCAAAAAAATCAGTTATGGCGGGGATGATTGTTGCTCCTTTCATAATCTTCGTGTTCCAGTATGCTAACGGTTTCTGGGCAGTGACGGGAATAATAACCATGATCGCGCTATGCAACAAGATCATGATCCCTGGTTTCAGCACACTGATCGCCAACATGATCCCGAGGGAGCGTCGTGGAAGGCTTTACAGCCTTCTAGGTGAGCGTGGAGTCCAGATCAGCTGGGGTAACTTCTGGGGCGGAGGGTTCTTGATCTTCCCTCCAGCAGCTCTCGGCGCATGGGTAGGCGGACAGGTATACGCTTACAGCCCAACCTTGGTCTGGCAGATCACAAGTGTAGCCTTGTTCATGAGCGCGCTGATGGTCCAGTTCCTGGTCCATGAGCCTGAGAAGGCTCAGGTCTAATCCCCATTCTTATTCTATACTCATTCCACTCTCAATAATTGGCCTCATTATTTCTGCAAGTTTTTTCCTAGAATTCTTGGGTAAATCCCTCTTTGAGCTTTGATATTTTCGATTACAATGTTTGATTGTTTTCCGAGAAAATGAATTTTCCAAAGTTGTAAAAATATTCAGGACTCCAAGAGTCCCATTAAAAAATGGTCTAGATAGAGACTGGTGCGACCACGCCGATTGGTGGCTCAGGCTTCTTGGCCAGGTACATAAACACGATGGCGAATGCCTGTAGTGCTGTAACTATCCAGAACGCCTGGATGTAGCTGCCGGTCGTATCGTAGATCCACGCCGCAAACACTGGGTAGGCCACGTTAGTGATGGCACCGAACATTGTCGTGTACCCAGTGATTGTCGCGTACGCCTTCCTACCGAAATAGTTGGCTCTGAGGCTCGTCTGGGATGGGATAGTGATGCCGTACCCGACGCCGTAGAACAGTGCGAATATCATTATGATCGGGATCGTCCTCGCGTAGATGAAGATGACTAACCCGATGGTTCGCAGGGTGTACCCCAGCATGATATACTGCCTTTCGGTGTACTTGTTACCCAGTGTGACAGTGAGGAACCGTCCTCCAAGGCTAATGGTGGCCATGAGCCCGAGAATACCAGCCGCCGCCAGTGCGTCGATGCCAAGGCTCTGGTGGAACGCCATCTGGTGGATGGTGATCATTGCTAGGGTCCCACCGTTGAGCATGAATGCTACGAGCATCATCCAGAAACTCTTGGTCTTCAATGCCTCCTTTGGAGTAAAGTCATAGCCATAGTCTACCTTCGTTGGTTCCTCGCCCTCTTTCACCCTGAGGTGATCGCCGTCGGGTAACATACCGTAGAACTCTGGGGGGTGGTCCTTCATGAAGAACCACGCCAATGGGATGCACAGGGCCGCTGTTGAAACGATTACGAAGATCAGGGCTGACCTCCAGCCATAATCTTGGATAATGAAGGCCATGATTGGCACGATTACAGGTGCACCCAGTCCACCGCCGATTGTGACAATGCCGATGGCCCTGCTCCTGTCCCTGTGGAACCATTTGGCCACTGCGCTGTTGACCGTGTCATAGAGGCCCAGGTTGAATCCGAGGCTTACGATGAAACCCCAGACGATGACGAACTGCCAGATGGTCTTCACGTAGAGGACCGCTACGAGGCCAACACATGCGATTATAGTGGATATGATCGTTATCTTCCGCTCGCCGTACCTGTCGATGAGCCAGCCACCGATAGGGCCCTCAAGGCCGCCCTCAATGCTGCGCATGCTGAAGGCCAGGGTTAACTGGGTCCTAGTCCATCCGAATTCCTGGGTGAGTGGGAGGAGCAAAGCGCCCATACCGTAGTACCAGCTCCCGTATCCCCAACAGGCAATGATAGCGCCGGCGATAACCGTCTTCCAGCCGAAGTACATGTTATCCCAGCGATCCTTGATAGATTGATTTTGGGTCATAATGCCCACCAGTCGGGGTAATCCGATATAAAATTAGGCATTTATCCTACCAGAATAATATTTACAATACTTACTGTTTACAGTAAGCACGGGGTTATCCGTGCAACGGGCATTCTCTTATCCTACCCGGACAACTCTATTTACATGAGACCTAAAGTTCTGATCAGCCCCGATACCAAGAACATCCCGGAGGACGTCTCTGATGCCCTCAAGGAGTACGCTGACGTGGAATACGTCAGGCGACCGTATGATGACAAGCTGGAAGGCGTTGTGGCAATACTCGTTGGAACCGAGCCCATAAACGCTGGGTTCCTGGACAAGGCACCCGACCTCAAACTGGTTGCCCGTTTCGGCGTAGGATATGACTCCGTTGATGTCGAGGAGTGTACGCAGCGTGGTATTATGGTCACGCATACGCCTGAGGTGCTCAGCAGCGGGGGCGCTGACCATACCTGGGCCCTGATCCTCGGTTACTACAAACACATTCCATATGCAAACTCACATGTCAGGACACGATGGGCAAAACGCGAGGGTGCTGTTCCCTTCGGGTGGGACACCGAGGGCAAAACCCTTGGGATTCTCGGACTCGGAAGAATCGGGCTTGAGGTTCTTATGCGATCAAGGGGGTTCCCCATGAAAGTCATCTACCATGATCTGATCAGAAAGAAGAAGTTAGAAGAAAAGTATGGCGTCGAGTACGTCATCTTTGACAAGCTTTTAGAGAAAAGCGATATCCTCACGATACACGTGGACCTGAACCCGAGCTCAAGGGGAATTATCGGGTCCGAGGAGTTGGAGAAGATGAAGACAAGTTCACTCATCGTGAACACAAGTAGAGGGCCCGTGATCAATGAGTCGGCTCTAGTTGATGCCCTCAGGAACGGAAAGATCGCTGGGGCGGCACTGGATGTGTTCGAGAAAGAGCCTACACCTCTTGATAACACGCTGCTGTCGATGCCCAACGTTCTAGCGACCCCCCATATCGCCTCTGCGTCATGGGAGACGAGGAAGAAGATGGCTATACGTTCCACTGGCAACGTGCTGAGCTACCTCAAGGGCGAGAGGCCACCTCACATCGTGCGGGAGCAGAGTACCGTGGAGTTCCCCCTGCGCCAATAGTTTATCAGTGGAACTCTACACGGGATAAGCTATGGCGAGTACTGGCTCTAACCTTGTGGTCATGGCTGCCTGTTACCTCTACGTCATATCCATCATCATCTTTTCCGGGGTCTTGAAGAGGGCTGACATCATCAGCCCAACGATTAGTCGCAAGTTCCTCCATGCGATGATCGGGAACCTGCCTCTCATCATGCCCTATTTCACGGATGCCATCTACCCCGTCCTCGTCGCGGGAACTTTCATCGTGGTGACCTTCCTCGCAACACCATATTCTCCACTCCAAAACTTACTTGACAGGCTGGGTAATCTAGGGGAGTTGACGGAAGTGGGACACAGCACGGGCCCCCTCATGTATGCCATCAGTTACACTATCCTCGCCTACTTCTATGGTGCCACCCCGTACATTGTCGCGGCAGGAATCTTCCCGATGGCCTATGGTGACAGCTCCGCCGCCCTGATTGGCACGAAGTATGGCTCAATCAAGTTCAAGGTCTTTGAGGAGAAATCAGTCCAGGGCTCTATTGGAATGTTCACTGGAAGCCTTGTGAGCCTGACACTGGGCATGGCCTATTTCTCAGGCATCTACGGGTTCACCCTCGGATCACAATTGGTACCTATTTTCGCGGTGTCCCTCTTTTCGACTATCGTTGAGGCGGTCTGCCCTAGAGGGCTCGACAACATCTTCGTTCCTTTATTGGGGGCAATCACCTTCATCGCCACGGGAGGGAGCATCTGATGTTCATCGTATTAGACGGCCTTGACGGTTCTGGTAAGACCACCCAGGCCGAGAACCTGTGTAGCTACATCGAGGGGCTTGGCATGACCTACGTCATGAGGTCCCACCCCAGCGACGACAATTATCTTGGAAGGAAAGGAAGGGAGTACTTGCTCAAGGAGGGCTCCTGGGCGAGGATAATGGCCAGTGTCCTCTACATGCTCGACGTTATCAGGTCTGTTCTCTACCACAGGTGGTCCAAGGTGGACTATGTGGTGTTCGTCAGGTACCTGATGGGAACCGCATACCTTCCTAGCCCACTCCACAGACTAGCCTACATGGTCTTCAAGATCACGATGCCCAACGGGGACCACATGTTCTTTATTGACGTGACACCGGAGGAGGCCCACAGAAGGATCGAGGAGAACAGGGACGAGAAGGAGATGTTCGAGTCCCTTGAGAGGCTCACAAAGGTCAGGGGCAGGGTGCTTGGGTTGGCACAGCGGAAGGAGTGGACGGTAATAGACGGAGACCAATCCCTTGTTGATATACAATTGGAGATCAGGAGCTATCTCGGCCTCTAAGGCTGTTGATAATTGCGGCATTTATCACGAGAATGACAGCCTGGACGTAGAGGGGCGCGTCGAAGCCGTAGTTTTCGTAGAGTAAACCGCCCAGCCAGGGCGCAGGAATAGCACCGAGCCTGCCGTAGGCGTCCAGTTTCCCCATGACAGTGCTTCTCTTGTCCTGAGGCACCAGCCCCGTCACGAAGCTCATGTATGACGGCATCCAGAAACCGATGTCGATGGCGCTGAACCCGTTGAATATTATGAAGAACTCGATCCGATTGAACAAAATAAAGCCCATAACTGAGACAAACGCCATGGCGAAACTCATTATCATCCCGTTTACATGGCCAATTCTATCAACGAGCTTTCCGAGCGGTATCGAGTCCACCGCCCATACGAGGTTGAAGCTGGTGCTCAGCAGGCCCAGCTGGAAAGTCGAGAAACCGTATGTGTCTGTCAGTGCGCCATAGAAGAGGCTGTACGCCACGGCGTAGCTGAACCCTTGAAGGAGCATCGAGATGTAGAGCGTTAGATATGTCCTCTCGGGAACAAGCATGTCCCTGATCTGCTGCGACAGGGAGGCTTGCTCGGTGTCATTGCTCTCTGGTGTATGGGTCTCCTCGATGTACTTCCATAACAGGAAGCTTCCAATCAAGTCCCCAGCCACCGTCACATAGAATATGGGCATGTATCCCATCTTGAGCGCGATATAGCCCCCTGCACCTGCCACAAGGGTGCTGATGCCCTGGCTGATGGTTATCAGTGTGCTGAGTGCCGTTGCCGTCTTGGATGACTCCACGGACTCAGCGATCAACGCGTTCCTGGCCGGGTTCCCTATCATGAACATGGCGCTGAACCCGATAAAGAACCCAAACACCATCAACGCGTAATAGTGACCCGAGACGATGAGCACCAATATCGCCAGAGTCCTGCAGATGGCGCTGCCAATCACGCCTGGTTTTCTGCCGATCTTGTCGCTGACCTGCCCCCAGACAATCAGTCCCACCGCTGTGCTGATGTTGATCATGGTCTGGACGAGGCCCAGTTGGCTCACCGTGATACCCGTGCTGAGCAGGTATGGCTGCCAGATCACGTAGAACATACCCAGTCCAATCTGACTCACGAACGTCTGCGCCGCGAGCACACGGATGTTACCCTCTAGGGCAAGATACTTGCTGATGGACTGCACTTCTATCAGAACCTATCTGGTTGACGTTCAAGTGAGATAAATATTATCCGCTATGTAGAGGGAGGCACTCCTCCATCATGTCGAGGTTTGACCACACATCGTTCATGTCGTACATCCCGATGTTCCACGCGTCAACTATCTCGTGGAACTGGTACGCCCAGCGTACCGCGTCCGCCGCGCTGTTCCTGAGCCTTCCAGCATGTAGAACCTTAATGACATAGATGCCCCTGCCATCCTCTTTCAGGGCCCTTATGGCCTCGATGTGCTCCTCAAGAGTGCCGTCATCTATTACAGCCCCCGCCATGTTCAAGGTGGTACACACGATATCGATCTCTGGGACATCGAGGACCTGCCTGAGTACCTTTGTGCTGTGGGTCGAGAGTGCTGTCGCCCTCACTGCCCCAGATTCCTTTGCCTCTACCCAGGCACCGAGAGCCCCCATCCTTTCCTTGAGGTTTCCAGCGCGATATGGTTTGCCGGCAGAATCTTTTCGGTCAACGCCCTCGTTCAGGACGTTGTGCAGGAACATGATATCGACGTAATCCGTGCCAAGGGACTTGTTTGAGAACTCAAGGGCAGCCCAGCCATCCTTCTCAGTCAACGCGTTGGACTTGTCCGCGATAAACACGTCACTGCGCTTGACTATATTCAGAGCTTCCCTGAGATGGGGGTGTGTACCGTAATCGTCACTCGTGTCCCATACGTTGACGCCCAGTTCAAGTGCTTCCTTTAGTATCTCGGCCGCCTGTTCGGGAGTCTTATCCCCCTGGTTCCTGTCGCCGTCGGGCCCCTTCTTGAGGTTGAACGGCTCCGAGCCGTAGATTAACCTGGATACCCTGAGTTTGGACTGGCCTAACTGGATGGTTCTCATAAAGAGTACGTCGGAACGACGCGTGATAAGGTTATTCCGCGTCCTCTGTCTCGGCCATCTGTTTCTCCCAGTCCGCCTCCAACGTTTTGACCTGAGGGACCGTGAATCCCACAAAGCTACCGATCATGAAGACGACGCCGGATATCACGAACCAGAACCTGAGCCCTGTGAGCTCAACAATGGGTCCCGCGAGTGCAAGCCCCAGCGGTGAAACCGCAACGCTTGTGCTCATTATCAACGTGAACACCCTTCCCTGCATATCGTGCGGGATCAGCGCTTGAAGCACCGAGAAGAAGCTACTGTTGGCGATTGAGTTCATGAAACCGAATACGAACATCGCGGCAATCCCGATCCAGAGCTTATCTGCTGGAGTCCTGCTGAACACCAAGAGCCCTAGACTCGCCATAAATAATCCTGAGAATGCGGTGTTGATCTTGCTCTTGAACCCTCCCCAGACGCCCAAGGTTATTCCTCCCAGTATCATCCCGAGCCCGTTGGCTGATTGAACCCAGGCAAGCTCGATGGCCCCTCCCTTGAAAAACTCGGTGATGAGAAGCGGAAGCATCGTGAAAGTCGGTGTGGTGACCATATTTATGCAGAGACTCATCAACATGATGACGAGCAAACCCTTCTGCTTGAAAATCCACTGGAATCCCTCCTTCATGTCACCCAGGACCCCACTCGCCTTATCGCCAGTGTGCTCGGGCTGAGGAACTGTGATGAACAAAAGTGGGCCGACCGCGAAAATGGCCGTCAACACATCAATTGATAGAACATACTCGATGGGCATTATCTCAAGGAGAAGCGCGCCTAGTGGCGGAGCGCTGATAGCGACGAGTCCGCTGAAGCTCTGGTTTATCCCGGCCACTCGCGACAGGTGCTTCTTCGGTACCATCATGCTCGTTGACGCCTGCATTGCAGGCCACTGGAAAGCTCCCCCTGCTGCCCTGAACATCATTACTGCGTAGATGTGCCACACCTCGACCCTTCCAACGCTGAACATGAATGCAAGGAACAGAATAGACAGGGCGATAAGTGAATCCGCGACCATCATCACTACCCTCCTGTTCCAACGGTCAACCAGTGCGCCTGCGAATGGTCCGATGAAGACCTGCGGGAGCAATGCGGCTATGCTGGCCGTGGCGAGCACCGACGGTGATTTTGTCAACTCTGTGAGGTGCCAGACGAGGGCGAACTGGACGAGTCTGCTGCCGAACAGGCTGAATGCCTGGCCCGTAAACAATACGAGGAACGGTGCCATTGCTTTTGATATGAATCCTGGCTCATCTTCACTCAAGGTGATATCAGCATTAACCGAGTGGGATCGACTTAGATATAGTTATTGAAAAAACAGGCGTATCTGGTAATTTATGGTCCAAGTTAATAGTACCTGAGCCTAATTCAGGTTGCGCGCGGGGGTCCTGTAACCCTTTCCCCAGAAAACAGGCGTAAATTCCTTACTCTCAGAGGATATCTCTATCCCATGAACATCGAGGACATCCGGAAAGAACTACACATGTCTGATGAAATCATCGCTCTCAACGCAGGCTCATGGGGCCCACTCTGCCAGGCTGCACGCTTGAGTATCAGAGATGGTTATTCATCAGAATCATCCAGCAGGGGCGATGACCCTGACGCTATGAGGGACAAAGGCTCAGGTTTAGCCCGGTACAGCGAGGTAGTGGCAGCGGCAAAGAAGGTGCTATCGAGATTCATAGGCTCCAACCCTGATGAAATTGCCCTCTGCGATTCCACGACCACCGGGATGAACATCTTCATGTGGGGCTACGATTGGAAGCCAGGCGACGAGATAATCGCCGGGAGCCTTGAGAATCCAGCCGCGAAGGTTCCGCTGATGATCCTGGCGAAGCGCAGAGGGGTCAAGTTAACGTACATCAACCAGTTCGAAGGCACACTGGAACAGCTATCCGAGAAGATCAGCGACAAGACGAGGATGGTACTCCTCAGCGATGTCAACTTCGCTACAGGTGGCAGGGTTGACCTGAAAGAGGCATCCAGATTGGCTCATGAACACGATTCTCTTCTATTAGCGGACGGCATCCAGGCAGTCGGCACCAGTTTCGTCGATGTCAAGAAGCTGGATGTGGACGGCTATGCCCTGGCGAGGCACAAATTCCTGTGCGGGCCTGACGGGGCAGGGGCGCTCTACGTGTCAAAGGACGCTATGGAAGTGATCGAACCCACATATTCCGGGGTATTCAGTGACGCTCACCACGGGTCGGGAGAGCTGACCTACCCCGACTCCGCCCAGAGGTACGAGGTGAGCACGCGCCCGTTGCCCGTCATCCAGGGAGGGACTGCTGCCACCGAGTGGATCATGGATGAGATTTCTCTCCCATTCATAGTAAAGAGAACTACTATGCTATACGGGGCTCTTTGGGATGGTCTCAACGATATCTCCAAGGTCGATCTGGTATCAGCGAGGGATCAGAACAGCCTCCTTAGCTTCAGGGTCAAGGGCGTTGATCCTAAACAGATGGTCGATGAGTTCAGAAAGCACTACATTTTCACGAGGACAGTTGGTGCACTCGACCCTCCTGTGGTCAGGGTAGCGGTAGGGTTCTGGAATAGATCATCGGATGTTGAGAAGATAATCGAGGTCGTGACGAATCTCTAGGCGTCCCCGTAGGGGGTCGTGTACTCGCAGAACTCAACCGTGTAGCCGCCTGGGTCAGTGACCGAGAATGCCTTGATGTGCAGCTTCACGCCCTCCTTGAGCTCGTCCTTACTGGGCTTGAGACCCTTCCTCTTGACGTAATCGTGCCACGCCTGGGCGTCACTGACCATTAGCTGGAGCCTCGCCGATTTCTCCTCCATCACCTTGTGGCTCCCCATGCTGACATCAACGAGGCCCACATGGCAATCAGATGCGTACTTGTAGATCTTGACCCAGTCCCGGTCCAGCTTCAACTCGAAGCCCAGTATCTCCTCGTAGAACCTTGCTGCCTCACCGATGCCATCGTAGTACATGAACATGAGTCCGCCGTTGATCTCAGGAACCATGGCAATACGTCAGGTTCTCGCCTTTTCTTTTTGTCGATGGCGTTATCAACTCGTCTTTCACTGTTATTGCATGAACGTCGATAAGATCAGGGAGAACTTTCCCCACATCGATGATATGATATACCTGGGGGCAGCCGGCAGCGCCCCCTTCAACCTCGTGAACTACAACGCCGTGATGGAGTGCTGGAACAGGAGGAGGTACGGTAGCACACTTGGTGGCACAGACCACGCGTGGTTCAGCGAGAAAGACCCACTGGCAAGGGAGGAAGGAGCCAAGCTTGTAGGGGCTTCACCCGACGAGTTATGCATCACCAGCAGGGTGGTTCAGGGGATAAACATAATCAAGGACACGCTGGGCTACAACGAGCCATGGAACAAGGGTGACAACGTGGTGATGACCGACCAGGCGTACCCCAGCACCGGCCACACGCTCCTCTCGTTGAATAGGCACGGGGTCGAACTCAGGGTAATCAAGCACAGGGACGGCAGGATCATGCGGGAGGACATGGAGAATGCTGTTGACGAGAACACCCGACTGGTAGTCATTAACAGGACCAGCGTGGGCAGCGGGTTCACATACGATGTCAAGCAGGTCTGTGAAATCGCTCACGAGAGGGGCACGTATGTCCTGGACGACGCGGTCCAGACCATTGGCTCCAAGGTGGTTGACCTTCACGACGATGACGTGGATTTTATGGTCACTGGTAGCTACAAGTGGCAGTGCGGCCCACCTGAGGCGGGGTTCCTGTACGTGAAACAGAGCCTGTGCGAGGAGCTTCTGCCAAGCTTCTGGAGCTATATCAACGTGGACAAGGGGCCGGGCATCACCGGGTTCGACAAGTTCCCGTTCGGGGCAGCTGACCACGACAGCGTCAAGACTTATGATTACCCGTTCCCGAAAACTGCCCAGCGGTTTGAGCAGGGAACTACAGCGACTGACGAGATTTGGGCTTGGCACGCCGTCCTCAAGTGGCTGAACGGGCTGGGTAAGGAGAACATAGAGAGGCGGAACATGCGGCTGGGGCTCTACCTCAGCGAGGAGCTTGAGGAGATCGGATGTAAGGTGAAGACTCCGGCGGATCCAGAGCCAGACGCGTTGAACACCCACAGGCACGCCCTGACGATGTATACGACGGGTAGCGACGAACTTGACAGGAAAACCACCGCCCAGCTCAGGGGACGCCCAATTAAGCAGGTGAGGGGGCCAACCATGAAGTATCAGGCTGGTTATGGTGGGGTGCGGGTAAGCCCGCACTTCTACAACACCGAGGAGGAGATCGATCTCTTCGTGGCGTACCTGAAGAAACTGATGTCCTAGCTCCACCGAGCGTGTATCATCGCGTCGCTGTACCCGAGGAGCCTGCCAAAGTGGACAGCTATGTCCTTTCTGGTATCTCCCTCGTAGCTTCCAGACTCCAGCAGCTTCTCCTTGTCCTCTTTCAGCTTGAGGTATTTCTCCAGAGTCTCGGGCCTCCTGTAAATGACGAAGACCCAGATGCTCGACAGGTCCATGTCCCCGAACAGATCCGTGGCGATGAGTTCTTTCTCGTGGTAAAAGTTAACTCCATTCCTCTCAGAGTGCTCCACCATGTAGGGCAAAAGAGTCTCATAGTCCTCTGGCTTGAACGGCGCACTGAGGCTCATTCCCTTCGCGTCATTCTTGACCGCCTCACACCAAGCCTTGATCTCGCCCACATGCATTCCTAGTTTGAACTGGTCCATGTTCATCCCTTATGATAGCGTAAACAAAGATTTGAGGTTATATTGGAAAAAAGGAGTAGTATTAGACTAAACCCGCTAGACCTGGCCCTAGTATTGCTATCCCAACCATGGCCAGGACAATAGTGGCCACGAAAAGGATAACCACGGTTACCACTGCTATTACGGCAGCGTTAACCCAGTCAGTCTCGTAGTATTTCTGCACCAAGTAGAGATACACAACAAGCTGGATGATGCTACCGATACCCGCACCAACGAACTCGTTGGTGGCCACGCTCACGACCACGCCAACGGCTGTAATCCACAGTGCATCGGTGAACTTTGCCCTCTCGGCTCCCACCCTCCATCTCCCAGCTAACCAGAGGGCTGGTGCCGAGATAATCAGTTCTCCAATGATTTGAGTAATGATTGTTGTTATGTCCATAGTAGAAGATTCGAATACTGTATTTTGAAGTTATCTCCTTTTTCTCAAAATCTAAATAACCTCAGCCACTTTACCAAGCTACTATGAAAGGCAAGATTCTGCTGACAGGCTACGAGCCGTTCCTTGATATGAAGAGAAACCCCAGCATGGAGGCCATCAGGCTCCTTGAGGGGATGGAGTACAACGGGTACGAGGTGGTTATCGAGGAGATGCCTATGAAGTACGCCGAGGTCAGGGACATCATCAGGGGTCTCGTTGACAAGCATCAGCCAGCCGCCGTGATCTGTACAGGCGTCTCAAGCATCGCCACAGACATCCCCGTCGAACGCGTCGCCATCAACGTAGGCAGTGCCGACGGCAGGGTCAACTTTGGTTATGAGCGGTTGGACCAGGCCCTGAATCCCGATGGACCAACTGCATACTGGTCAACACTTCCAGTCAGGGAGATCGTTGAGAAGATTAAGGATGAAGGGATACCAGCCCATATCAGCAACTCCGCCGGTACCCAGGGGTGCAACCTCGTGTTCTACCACCTCATGGACTATATCGCCGAGAAGAACCTGGGCATACCCGGGGGATTCATACACGTCCCTAGACTCCCGGAGAACGCAGTGGGGTCAAGGAACCCATCCATGAGCCTCCTTGACTCTGCCAAAGCCCTTGAGATAGCGGCTGACCTCACGGCATCCAAGCTCCCTTAGCAACCTCTTATTATCCATCAGATCAACTTGAAAGTGTGAGAAGGATTTATCTCAGGAACTTTGCGACTATCATGGTCCTTGGGCTGGCGTCCGCGTTGTTCATCATGTTCAACCTGAGCCTTGACAACATACTCACATATATCATACTCAAGGTAACAAGCTTCGGGGTCATCCCGATCACCCTTTGCTTCAGCTGGGTGTGGCTCTGGAGGGACAGCAAGGAACCATTCAAGTTCCTCGGCTTATGGAACAGCGGAACGATGCTCATTTTCCTCGTGATGAACGTCCTGAGGGTAAGGATAGAAAGGTTGGGGGGCTTTGGCATACTCTACGCGGTGCTCTCCCTTTTCCTGATAGTCGTGTCGTTGACTGATTGGCCCTACACCAAGTACGGCTCTTTCCTCACAGGCGCCCTGATACTGCTCAACGTGGTGTTCGCGTTCGGGATGGTCATGACCACATTCGAGTTCATCCACCCATACTTCTCCCTGGGCTCCACTGGTTATCAAGAGTTGGGCATGTTCATCACCGAGGTCAGTGTCATGGGCGCGTTACTGACCGCGAGCAGTCAGCTATACTGGCACGAGATCCTCACGAAACGACGCGAGCAAATGATCATCGAGCAGCTTTTCGCTGATCTGGACGCCGAAGACTAGTCCAACGCGGGTAAAACGTACTTATTAGGTAGGTTGATGGCGTAATCAAAGGTCTCCGGTGAACTGCTGGTAAAGACGATTATCAAATCATGCTCGGGGTAGACAAAAATGAACTGCCCCTGGTAGCCCAATGCAAGATAATACCCATCCCCGACCCACCACTGGTAGCCGTACCCATCCAGTATGTTGGCGTCGATTCTATGTGTCGTGGCCTCCCTGACCCACTCCTCTGAGATAACCTGCTCACCGTCCCACTCCCCGTAGTTGAGGAAAAGGAAGCCTATCTTGGCCATGTCGTGTGGATTGAAGTATATCCTGGTGTCACCCCAGTTCCTTCCCTGGGAGTCGGCCTCCCACGTATAATCGTTGATGCCCAGCGGACCGAACAAGTGCTCTTCCGCGTACTCGGCTGCCGAAACCCCTGTCTGCTCGGTAATGATGCAGCTGAGGAGGTGACTGACCCCGTTTGTGTACTCGAACCGGCTTCCCGGCTCAAAATTCATGGGCAGGTCCAGCATGTACTCAACAGCATCATCAGCCTCGTGCAGCCCGTCAAGACCCTCCCACTGGTAGAGCCAGCTGTCCCTCGCGTCAAAACCTCCTGACATCATGAGGAGATCCCTGAGGGTGATGGAGTTCTTCCAATCTCCAGGATTCTCTGGGATTATATCCGGGTAGATAACACGAAGCATTGTGTCAAGGTCCGGTATCAATCCGTTATCGTGGGCGATTCCGAAGATTGTGGATACGACGCTCTTGGTACAGCTGTATATGATGTGTTGCTCTCCCTTCTCGTAACCGCCGAAGTACTCGTCAAGCACGACGTATCCGTCCTTGATGACCATAACACTGTCCACGCTAAACGAGCTTGACTCGATGGTATCGACCATGTCCTGCAACGGCTTGGGATCCAAACCCATCTGCTCTGGTGTGGCGTACTTCCAGCCGTCCGTCGGCCAGTAACCTGAAAGATCTGCGGCCTCTGGGGGAGTGTCTGTTTCCGCCCATGTGTTCATCACGATGAGAATGATGAATGCTGCCATGATGATGGTCAAGATTTTCCAGTCAAATGGTCTCTTCAATTCAATCACCGATTTTTACTGCATGATCAGTATTCGTTGAAGTACATAACCCTAGGTTTTTCCTTTCGGGGTCAACGCGTTTTGCAGGGTCTCCCTGCATATGTCAATCCTGAGAACACCGTTCTCGCCAGTGATTGTAAGAACCTTGCCCTCGATGTACTCCACCTCCTCGATCTTCCCCAGCTCGCCTTCGATGAATAGCCTGTCCTTCTTCCTGTTTATCACCAGATCCGATACGCTCTCGGTGGAACTCATCTGAACGGAGAAACTGTGTCTCATGAGTCAGTGTTGTAGGGAAACCCGTTTAACCCCATTGCATGAATGATTTAGGGATAATAATATCAATGATGAAAAAATAGGAGATATGTTCCATGTCAATTGAAAGCCTCTGTGCCTTGTTCTTCGAGTTCAGCAACGAGGATAGACTGCGCATACTCAAACGCTTGCAGCAGGACCACATGACGGTCACCGCCCTCAGCAGGGAGCTTGATCTCACAACCCAGGAGACCAGTAGACACCTGGCTAGGCTAGGGGAGACGGGATTGACTAAAAAGAATCCAAACGGAACCCACAGCCTCACCGGGTACGGCGAGCTTTCCCTGACCCAGATCGAGGGCTTCATGTTTACCAGTAACCACAGAGCCTATTTCCAGACCCACGACCTTACTGGCATACCCCCCGAGTTCGTGTCGAGGATAGGGGAGCTTGGGGAGGCGAGGTTCATCGACGACATCATGGTGATATTCCACCTCATCGAGCAGATGGGTAGGGAGTCCCAGGAGTACATCTACAGGCTCACCGACAAGTACATCCTCACGGCCATACCTGCATGGGAAGATGCCCTGACCCGGGGTGTAGAGTTCAGGCTCCTTGAACCAACTGATATTGTGGTACCCCCTGAGTTCGATAGGGGCACCGTGATAGCGGACGCCGTTAATCGCGGGCAGTTCCAGGTAAGGAAGACAGACAAGGTGAACGTTTTCCTGGCCCTCAACGAGAGCAAGGTGGCTGCGATTGGGTTCCCCACCAACGAGGGAAGGATGGATTACAGGGGCTTCGTCAGCGAGGACCCGCAAGTGCATATCTGGGCCAAGGACCTATACGAGAAGTACTGGGCCAAGGCTACGCCAGTTATCCGATAAGAATATCTCCCTGTCTGGAAGGAAAACAATGGCAATCATTGATTGTCAATGTGTCAGGGAGACGCCGACTTATCCATGTGGTTGCTTTTAAACTATCACCTTGCTTTGCCGGTTACCTAATTTATGGTAAAGGGCACATCTTATGCGTATAATCAAGTCCATTTGAGTACCAATGGCAGGCAAGGCGGGGATTTTTTCCCGAGTTTGGCCTTAGGTCTCGTAAACTATTCTTCCCGCCACAATAGTCATCAGATTCTTGATGTTCCTGATCTCATCGGGCTCTATCCCCGTTGGGTCTCTGTCAACGACCACCATGTCCGCTAGCTTGCCGGGCTCGATGGTTCCCTTGATGTCTTCCTCCCACGCGGCGTATGCTCCGTCAATGGAGTATGCCTTGATTGCCTCCAATGGCTTCACGCCCTCAGGCGCGTAGAGGACGTCCCCACTGCTGGTCTTTCTCGTTACCATGCTGTAAATGGCGAGCCACGGGTTGGCGTCGCAGATACTGGCGTCGCTGTGGCCAGGTGCAGGGATACCCCTGTCGATGAGAGTTCTGTGAGGCCACATGTACTTCATGGCCTCCTCGCCCCTGTTGGTCTTGTAGGCGTCTCCAAGGTCGTGGTGGAACCCGGTTGCAGATGCATCAATCACGTTCAGCTTGAGTAACCTGTCTTGTATCGCAGGGGTAACGTAGCAGCAGTGCTCGATCCTGTGCCTGTGGTCCTCTCTTGGCTGCTTCTCCAGAGCCTTCTCGATGGCGTCCAGCGATCTATCGATGCCCCTGTCTCCTACACCGTCCAATCCGACCCTGATTCCCGCCTCATGGGCCTCCCAGACCCGCCTCTCGATGTCATCCTGGTCGTACAGGAGAATCCCGGTGTTGTCTGGTTCGCCGACGTATGGCTCGTAGTAGGCTGCAGTCCTGCCGCTTGTGCTGGTATCGAAGACCCACTCCGCCTCGGTGATCTTGAGCCAGTCGTCCCCGAAAGGTGTTAGTATTCCTGCGGCTATCGCCCCCTCCACCATGCCCTCGTCCCTTCCGCTGATGTGGACAGCTACCCGGATACCCAGTTTTCCATTCTTCTTCAGTTTCTGCATGGCCTTGAACTCCAACGGGCTCACCATGCTGGCGTGGATGCTGGTGAGTCCCAGGCTGATGCATTCATCGAACACTATCTGGAGCCCTTTGTAGAACTCATCGAAACTGTACGGGGGCATGATGTGGTAGACCATGTCCTTTGCGGTCTCCCTCAGCAGTCCGTTGGGTTCGCCGTCCGCGTCCTTCTCGATCTTACCATGATGGGGGTCCGGGGTGTCCCTTGTTATGTTAGCCTCTGCAAGTGCCAGGCTGTTGGCCACCCCGTTATGACCATCCCTTCTCTGGACGTAGAGGGGGTTCTCCGGGGAAACCTCGTCTAGCTCCCCCCTCGTGGGGTACCGCCCCATCTTAACGTCATCCATCCGATACCCGAGGACCCAGTTCCCAGGGGGAGTATCCTGGACTTTTTCCCTGATGGCTTCAAGCATCCCCTCGACGGAGTTGAAATGCGGTCCACACGCGACGCCCCTGATCAGATAAGCCCCCCAGCTCCCGCCAGGGTGCATGTGGCTGTCGATGAGTCCAGGGAGCATCGTCATGCCGTTCAGGTCAACTATCTTGGTCCTGTCGCCCGTTGACTCTTTCACGTGTTCGTCTGAACCAACTTGCAAAATCTTCCCGTTCCTCACCGAGACGGCCTGTACTGTTCGACCATGGCCGTCAAGGGTGAACACTTTTCCATTTAAAAACGCCAGATCGGCGCATAGATCATCGGGTAAAACCATGGAAATAAATCATCCTTGGGGAGTTTTAAGCTACTCCCCGCTCAGCAGGTTTTTGAGTTTCTGGATCAAATCCCTGTTTACCTCCAGGGTGTGGCTGAGCTTGATGTACGAGTCCATTGTCTGGGACGTGTCAGTTGGCACATCGTTGATGTCGTACTCCTCCCTGTCCATCTCTCCTATGGCTGTATCCTCTACTACCAGCTTCATAATGTGGCTTATCTCGTCCTTGTCCATTACCAGAGCGTACTGGTCGATTGACCTGTTCCAGTCCCCTCCCTTGGACTGCTCGACGATCCTTGAGACCGTCTCGGCTATCAGGTTCACGAGCTGGATTTCCTCTTCCAGGAAAGGACCCTTGAACTCCTTCGGCATCTGCTCCGTGTAGCTAATAGCGAGAGTACCCAGAACAACCCCGTATGACTGGATTATTGCGCTGTACCTGTAACCCAGCTCAACTTTCTGGTCAGTAGGGTACTTTCTATCCTCGACGGTTAGCAGGGCCACCGCGATGTCAGGGTGCTGCAACGCCCCAGGGATCAGGGTGGCTATCATGTTCAGCGTTTCGTCCAGTGAGATGTCTTTGTTCTCATGGATTTTGCTGATCCTGTACAGGGTATCCAGCTGGCTGATCCTGAGTCTATACTGGTAAAGAAGCCGCCTGCGCTCCACCTCTACTTCCTTTCTCCTATTCTCCTCTTCGAGGTGTGCCAGAGCGATACCGATGCTTTCACCGATGCCCTCTAGGAACCAGATCAAATCTTCGCTGAACCTGTTTGGCTCCATGTCGTTGAGCTGGAGAAGCCCGATGGTCCCATCTTTATTTTTCAGGGGTAGTAGGGCCACAGATAGATATCCCTGCGCGTTACATACGTCTCTCGTTTCACCCAAAGCCGCAGGGTCGGAATCTGCGAGTAGGTTATCCGTGTTGTTTGACCAGAAGCTGCCGTACTCGGTGAAGAAGGGCTGGTCTGGAGAGGTATTTCCCCGTAAAACCTTCCCGCACATGCATTCTAGGAGCGGCTCACCTGACTCATCCACGAGGATATTTCCTTCGGAGTCCCTCCCGCATAGGCTGTTCTCCATCTCGATGTGCATGTCACTAAACCCGTCGAAAACGAAGTAGGGGTAGTCTTGTCCCTCCTGGAGCCTGATGGCGGTGGCTGAAACCTTCAGGTGTCTTTTCAGGTGCATCAGGATTTCCCTTATCGCGTCCATCCTGCTGGAGGCCCTGTTCAATGACTGGAGGATATCAATTGCGAGAGTCTTGTGGTCTACTTCTCTCTCAGTCCCCAACATGAACTCCCCATAATGAAAACTTGCCCTATAATAATTTGACTTTTATTATATATAAGAAATAGTCGGTTGATACTAAATTAATCCACTACTATCGTCCGTGAATCAGAAGCCTCAACAATGGTCCTTCCTCCCGATTGAATCCTGTACCTGTAGACACCTGGCTCGGTGAAGCTGAACTGGAAGACGTACTGACCTGTATTCAACGGGGGCATGTTGACCTCCTTAATCACAGAGGTAACAGGCTCATCAGAGCCGTCCTTGAAGAACTCGCAAACCATTTCCTCCTGGAGGCTGTGGATGCGGGTTGGATTGCTCACATCAAGCCCGATGTAGCCACTGGAACCAGCTTCAATCGTCTCAATATTCTCACCTGACATACTCTGCCACTCTGAGTCAATGTATTGTAGACGTGGGATGCTCACCAGGGTATGGCGGCTTACCTGGAACGGCAACCAAGTATCAAGGAACAACAGATGGACATGAACCCTGCCTCTGAACTCCACCTTGACCTCACCTGCGTACGTCTCTGCCGCTTCTGATACTAATTGCCTCAGTAGCTCGGTGTCATCGATCTCAATCTGTATGCTTTTATCACGGAGTCCGATGTAACTGATCTTCTCCTTGGGGTACTCGTAGGTATCCTGGTCCACCAACTGGTCCTCCACCAGCATCTCTAACTCCACATTTGACGCCTCGGGCTGATTGACTGTAATAGGGCTCACCGTTACTCCAATGATCCACCGTTTGATATAATCGGGCGTCGTGGTGACGAGGTCCTCCGAGGTGTCAACCCTGAGCGAGGCGACGGAGTAGCCGATCTTAAGGTCAGTCTCTATTCCATCAACAGTGTTCCTCAGGTACCTAGAAAGCTCCTCCTCCTGGACCTCGAAGAAGACCTTGAGGTTGGAGATGTCCCGGAAGCTGGAGTAAAAGTTCCCGATCTCCCGTCCACCTATCACTGAGATGAACATTATAACCAGCAGCAGGACGCTCTTGAGGTCGTCCTTCTGGATCCGTCCTCCTTCTGACATCAAAACCGTATCAGCATGGTGCCATATTACCGTTACTTGTATGCGCGGTTCCGGGACTCTGTTAAAAACCTTTAAAAAAAACGGGGAATCATATCAAAGCTATTAGAGGTCGTAGAATGGAATCAATGCATCATAACGGCGTCATGGTACCTCCTATATACGAACCAAGGGGGTATTCAGTGATAATCAAAGGAGAACTACGTAAACTTAAGCCAGTCGAGGAGGAGCGTATCGTTGCTTGGGCGAAGAAAATCGGAACTCCCTACGTGGATGACCCTGTTTTCAAAAAGAATTTCCACAACGGCCTCAGCGAGTTAATGGGAGAGAAGATTCGGCATGTTGACGTAGATTACTCAGAAATATACGCCGACGTGGTAGCCGAAAGAGAGTTCAAGAAAGCGTTACCACGTGAGGAGAAGAAACTCCTCGCGGCGGAAAGAAAGGTGATCCGCGAGGCCAACAAGGAAAAGTACGGCTACGCGATCATCGACGGCGACCGATGCGAGCTGGGCAACTACATGGTTGAGCCTAGCAGCATATTCATGGGAAGGGGCGAACACCCCTTCAGGGGCAAGTGGAAGGAGGGCCCCAGGCACAATGATGTCATACTTAACCACAGCAGGGATGTTCCCCTTCCAGAGGGTGACTGGCTCAGGGTGGACTGGGACCCAGATAGCATCTGGGTCGCTAAGTGGAAGGACAAGTTGACTGAGAAGATGAAGTACGTCTGGCCACACGACAGCAGCCCCGTCAAGCAGAAAACCGAGATAGCCAAGTTCAACAAGGCCATCGAGTTGAGGAAGAACCTGAGAAAGATCAGGAATCACATCAAGGCAAATCTCGTGGACGAGACGGTTAAGCGGAGAAAGACCGCTACGGTCTGCTACCTCATCAACGATTTAAAATTCAGGGTTGGCGACGAGAAGGACGAGGCCGAGGAGGCGGACACGGTCGGGGCCTCAAGCCTCAGGGCAGAGCACATCTGTGTCAACGAGGACGGCTCGGTTACATTCGATTTCCTAGGAAAGGACAGTATCAGGCTGGTACTCACCGCAAAGCTGGACAACCAGATAACCGCTAACCTCCAGGAGTTTATGGGCGCCAGCAAGGACGGTCCCCTGTTCAGCGAGGTAAATAGCAGCGTCGTAAGCGAGTTCCTTGACGAGGTCATGGAGGGAATCTCCGCCAAGGTCTTCAGGACTTGCCACGCTACCGATGCGGTGCAATCCAAGCTCAAGTCCATGAATATTCCGGACAATGCCCCTGATTATTACAAGAAACACGTTGCAACGATTGCCAACTTGGAGGCTGCCATGACGTGTAACCACAAGAGGGCGATCTCAGCTTCGTGGGCAGAAAGCCTGGGTCGCCAGAAGGAACGCCTCAAGACCAGGAAGCAGAGGGCCAGAGAAAACATCAAGAAGTACAAGCAACGCATCAAGGACACCAATAAGAGGTACATCGATCGCGTCGCAAAGTACGAGGCAAAGCTGGAGACGGACAAGGCCAAGCTTGTTGAATACAAGGCGGAGTTGGTTGTGAAGGAGAAGGCCGAGAAAGCGGTGAAGGGCGTCAAGAACCGAATTGCCAGCAAGAAGAATGTCATTAAGAACGGCAGGAAGCGCATCAGGGAGACCAAACAGAAGCACAGGGACGCGATAGCAAAGCTCAAAGAGCGGATGGCGACCCGGCAGCATAAGGACAAGGAAGGTATCGAGAAGGCTGGGTTGCAGATCAAGGCCAAAGAGATGACCAAGGATTATAACCTGGGGACTAGCCTCAAGAGCTACGTGGACCCACGTGTCTACTTCGAGTGGGGTAAGAAGGTGGAGTACGATTGGCGTAATTATTACAGCGCAACCCTTGAGAAAAAGTTCAGCTGGGTTGACCCAAATCCTCCTGAGCAGAAAGCCTAACCCCTTTATCCTACCCCTTCGTCTTTTGCTGGATGGACTTCAAGGGGCTTATCAAACGGATTCTTCCCCGCTGGACACAGCTCAACCTCATAATCACGGCGATGTCAGTTGTTTCTGCCATCATCGTTTACCTGACCCAGAATGTCCTGCCCGCTGGTTTGGACCTCCTTCAGTTAACTGTGGTCGCGTTCCTGAACATGGTTTTCCTCCTTTACTGGGCACTGTGGTACATAATCGCAGTCCCACCAATCGTCGCGGGGTTGTATTTCTCGAAGGAGAATCAGGGATACTATATCTTGGCAGTTCAGAACGTCATCGCGGTTGTGGTGCTTTACGCGCTCAAGATAGCATTCAGGTTTGACCTGACTCCCATAATAGGCTAGCCACCGCCAATCGGGGGCATGATTAACACTATATCGCTTTCCTTCAGCACCGAGTCCAAACCATCCAGCCCGATGATATCAGTCTTGTTAACTGCCACCTCAAGGTACTCCCTGAAAACTCCCTCATCGTCATAGATGAGTTTGGTTAGGGAGGGGTACCTCTCCACGATGATTGATAGGAGGTCATTTACCGTTAAGTCATCGATCAACTCTACACTTAACTCGCGGGTGCCAACCTCGTTGTATGCCATCCCGTAGAGCCTAACTCTCACATTCATTTGTTTCACCGTGCTTGTCGTAATCCTTTTCCAGTTATCACGTCATGGATAAGGTGAGTTTTATGGCTGATATAGGTGGCTACGCGGGTAAAACATTAAGGATCAACCTCAATGATGGGAAAGTAACGGAGGAGGTCTATGAAGAGGCTTTCCTCAGGAAATACTTGGGCGGGACAGCCCTGGGCGTCAAGTTCCTCTACGACGAGGTGCCGAGGGACATCGAGTACGATGACCCTCGGAACATGTACTTCATAGGGACGGGGCCGTTGAGCGGGACATCGATTGGCGGAAGCGGGACCATCAGCGTCGTAACCAAAGGCGCGCTGACGGGTGGGGCGACCAGTTGTCAAGCAAACGGGCTGTTCGCGGCGTACCTCAAGTTCAGTGGCTATGACAACATCATACTGACCGGCCAGGCACCCGAATGGAGCTATATCTCCATCAAGGACGGAAAGGTAGATATCCGGGACGCCTCAGAAATCATGGGCCTAGATACTTACGAGACAACTGACAAGCTCCTTGAGCTCTATGGTGTCAAGAACCGGGGGGCAAGTGTTCTATCCATCGGCCCAGCGGGGGAGACGAAATCCAGGTGGGCAGGGACATTCGTTGACCACGGCCATAGCGCAAGTCACAATGGCACAGGCGGCGTCCTCGGAAGCAAGAAGATCAAGGCAATCATCACATTCAGGGGCAGCGCGAAGCAGGAAGTCAATGACAGAACTGCTCTCCAGAAGATTTCCCAGGAGATATTCGAGGACGTTGAGTACTTCAGAGGCACTATCGGCGGTGTCGCCAACATGTGGAAGGGACAGAGCGGCGGCCTCCCTGTGAAGAACTATAAAACCTTCGACTGGGGGGTCTCGGACGAGGAAATCAAGGACTTTGTGGAGCCCACGTTGAGGGATAACTACCAGATAGCTAGGGTTCCCTGCTGGGGCTGCAGGCTTCTCCACGCGACGATGTTTGAAGTAAAGGAGGGTAAGTACAAGTGCATGGTGGACGAGCCCGAGTACGAGCAGATGGCGGCATGGGGCCCTGTGGTCGGGATAACCGATGTCGAGGCCACAATGATGCTCAGCGGACTCACCGATAGGCTTGGTTTCGATAACAATGAGGCCGGGTGGCTTGTAGGCTGGGTTATGGAGGGCATGGAGGACGGATGGCTCACCGAGGAGCAGGTAGGGTTCAAGACGGGCTGGGGAGATGCCGAGGGTGCGGAAAGGATTCTCAGGATTACGGCGGGCCGCGAGGGCTTCGGTGACCTACTGGCCGAGGGAGTCAAGAAGGCATCAGAAAAGCTTGGAGGTAAGGCGGCGGAAGCGGCCATCTACACCATGAAGGGTAACAGCCCAAGGGGCCACGACCACAGGAACAGGTGGGCTGAGATGTTCGACACCTGCGTCAGTGGAACCGGCACCATCGAGACGCACATGAGTGCCATGAACCCCGATGCGCAGGGACCAGCCCACCCCATCAATGTCAGCAGTGAGGTAGCCAGGACCAAGGGACTGATGCAGCTGGAGGACAGCGCATTGACGTGCAGATTCAACACTAGGATGAACCATGAACGGCTAGCTGCGGCAATTTCAGCGGCCACGGGTTGGGACATGGATCCAGACGAGGCGTGGGACATCGGTAGGAGGGCGGTAAACCTCATGAGGATGTACAACCTCCAGACAGGGCTTTCAGCGGAGCACGACAAGCCTTCGTTCAGGTACGGGTCAACCCCGATTGACGGGCCTACCGAGGGAATCAGCATCCAGCCCCACTGGGACGAGATGCTGAGGAACTACTACGAGAAGATGGGCTGGGACCCCGAGGCTGGCGTGCCCACAAAAGAGACGCTTGAGGGGCTGGGTATTGGTCCGGTGTTCGAGGACCTCTAAAACCGATTCAAAATTGTATCGGATTGCCTTTTTTTAACAAACCGATACAATTTGCAGCGGTCAAACAAACAATAGCAGCCCGCCAATCACTATGAGGAGGGTGCCTATTCCGCTCTTCAATGTGATCTGCTCGCCAAATAACAGCCACGCCATAACAACGGTTAGCAGCGGGTAAGTAGCAACCAGACTGGCGCTGAGAGATGCCCCAGATTTGTTGATGGCCGTGTAATAGAAGTAATGGCCGATCGCGAAGCTGGTCACTCCGGCTATCCCGTAATAGAACCCGGTCCGGTTTAGCATGTCCGAGTTTATCCTCCCAGTGGCGCCCAGGTAGACTGCGAAAACAAGTCCCGCGGCAATACATCCAATCCCTGTTCCCACAAGAGGGTCCACGCCGTCCCCGGCTGCCCTAACTATTATCGCTTCAAATCCCCATACAACCACGGCAATCAACGCGTAGACCCAGCCCTCCATCTTGACCACAGCTATCATTCCAGTCGCGTCGATTCAAGTCTTTCTCTCGACGGTTTTTTATCCACAGGGGTTACCGGTTCAACCATGAAGAACCTTGTAAAGCGCAAGCTCAAGGCCGGGACGCCGGCCCTGGGCACATGGGTGACCGTTGGTCACCCCGATATGACCATGTACCTGGCCGACATGGGCTGGGACTGGCTGGTCTGCGACATGGAGCACAGCGCGTTCGGCCCTGAGACATACCACTTCATGGTTCAGTCTATGCTATGGGGCAGGGACAAGTGCATGCCAATGTGCAGGATACCATGGCATGACCTCGTCTGGATCAAGAAGGTAATGGACGCAGGCGCTACGGGGATCGTTAGTCCTCGGATCGAGACAAAGGAGCAGGCCGAGGACATGGTGAGGCTCATGAAATATCCTCCGTGGGGAGAGAGGGGAGCAGGGCCCAGGCTGGCTGCATTCCGTGACCCAGATTACTTCGCATCGGCGAACGATGAGACTCTGTGCGTCGTCATGATCGAGACCGCCAAGGGCGTAGAGAACATCGATGAGATATTCAGTGTCGAGGGCGTGGACGCCTGCTTCGTGGGCCCCAGCGACCTGAGCCTTGACATGGGAATCCACAGGGATTATACCAACCCCGTGTTCCTCAAGACCCTTGACAGAATCGTTGAGGCAGGCAAGGACGCCGGGGTAGCTCCAGGGATGCACTGTTTCACAACACCAGGTCCCACCAACATCAACGAGGCCATCGACAGGGGCTTCCTGTTCTGCGCCGTAAACAGCGACACAGCGTACCTCAGGAACGGTGTAAACGCAGCTCATGCCCACATCAAGGGCTGGAAACCAGGTCAGGCGGGCGAGGAAGTGGAGCTCTAGCTCCCTCTTCTCTTTTAGGTTTTTATAATCGCTAATCAGGGATTCGTATAGCAGACACCGTTGAATAGTTGAACCTCTGGAATCTCAAAAAGTTTTGCTAGGCGGGGTGAATAAACACACGCCTTGATGCACTTACCGCAAACCTCGTCGATATCAAATAACGCGAAAAACGGGGCTTTTCCGAAATGCTCCGACACCGTGATTCCAGTATTGTCCGCTACCGGACCAACTACCTTTTCCCTTATTTCTTCACTTGTCCCTCAATTCTCTCGACCACGACTTTGAAGGCTTCAGCTGCAGGGGAATCGGGATGAGAGTAGATGAATGGCACACCATTGTCGCTATCCAATGCGACCTTAGGATCCATGGGGATACTCCCTATGAGTTCTACACCCATCTCTTTCGAGACCTTGGCCCCTCCTCCCTTGCTGAAGACGTTGATGACCTCTCCGCAGTGGGGGCAGACAAGCCCACTCATGTTCTCGACGATTCCGAGTATTGGAACTTTCATCTGACGGGCGAAGGTCACAGCCTTCTTCACCACCGCCTGACTCACCTCGCTTGGGATAGTGATTATGATAACGCCGGACAGCTCAGGTAACAGCTGCAGGACGCTGAGGCTCTCATCCCCGGTGCCTGGTGGGAGATCTATGAGCAGGTAATCAAGGTCACCCCAGGCTACTTCACCGAGGAACTGCCTGATCGCACCCATCTTTAGCGGGCCACGCCAGATGACAGGGGCCTCGTCGTCAGGAAGCAGGAAGTCCATGGAGACCACGGCGATGTCCTCTGATCCCCTAGCTGGCATTATCCCAGAGGCCCCTAGCTCCATCTTGTGGCCCTTCAGACCCATCATCTTGGGGACGCAAGGCCCCGTGAGATCTGCGTCCAGTATACCCACCTTTCCCTTCCTGCCCTTTGCTAGTGCAGCAGCGAGGTTCACAGTAACGAGGGTCTTTCCTACTCCTCCCTTTCCGCTGATTATGGCTATCTTGTGCTTCACGTTGGCCATCTTCTCCTTGATTAGCTCCTGTTGCTTTGCCTTCTGCTCGAAGGGGTTCGATATGTCCTTGGATTCTGTCAATCTGTTGCCTTCCAAATATTGTTCCTGAGTTTGTGCGATGCTATTTACGTCTTCCCAAACTTGATCACAACATTTTAGATACCCTGAGCATTCACAGATACGGAACACCGTTGCGGGCAAATGAGAAACTATCAAGCCTTCGGGGAAAACTTCTCGATGGACCGGAGGAGAGCTCACATGCAGCAGTAGCCATACTCCTCAGGGAGCGCAACGACGATCTGGAGTTCTTCCTTGTCAAGAGGGCAGAGGTCGAGGGTGACCCGTGGAGCGGGGACATGGCCTTCCCTGGTGGTAAAAGGGGGGACGATGACAGAGACCTGGTGGAAACTGCCTCTCGCGAGGTACTTGAGGAGACCGCAATCGATCTCCGTGAGAAATCAAAGCTGGGTTACATGAAGCCAATATTCAGCAGCGTCCGCACAAACATGAAAGTCCAGCCAATAGTGTATGTCTATGACGAGGAGCCCGAGGTGAGCCTCAATTACGAGCTTACAAGATACCTTTGGGCCCCTCTGAGCGAGCTGGTCCAGTCAAGGACCAAACAGGATGTCAAGGGTTGGAACAGCGACGTTTACAAGTATGACGGAGAGGTTGTCTGGGGACTCACCTTCCGCATGCTTGAGCAGCTAATAAAAATAATAGAGGCTTAGAGGAGCTCCCTGAGGTCATCCGCTGCCTCGTCCGGGTTGTCCGAGAAGTTTACGCCTCCCGCATTGCCCCTGCCGCCAACTTGTATCTATACCTTGATGACAACGGGCTTCCCAAGCTCGTCAGTGTACTCTCTGGCCTCCTCTGGCGAGGTCACCATTTCTCATCAATCGAACGATGGGTATATTTCTTGGCACCATCTCCGACGTAATCAGCGACGATGTGGCCGTCCCCCCTAAGGATGTACCTGTAAATGGTGAGCCCCTCAAGCCCTGATGGGCCGCGGGCATGTATCTTCCCCGTGCTTATGCCCACCTCTGATCCAAGGCCGTACCTGTACCCGTCCGCAAACCTTGTCGATGCGTTCCAGAACACGTTGGCCGAGTCAACGGAGTCGATGAAGTAGACCGCGGTCTCCGCATTACCAGTTAGAATCGCATCTGTGTGGTGCGAGCCATACCCGTTGATGTGTGTGATGGCCTCATCGGCGTCGGGCACGATCTTCAAGGCAACGATGTAGTCGAGGTACTCGTGACCCCAGTCATCATCCGTCGCCGCCTTGACTCCTTCTTTAATGATCTCTAGCACCTGTTCTCCGCCTCTGACCTCCACGGCCTTATCTAACAGCGTTTCGACCATGGGTGCGATGAAGCCCTTTGCTATGTCCTCGTGTACTAAGATTGTGTCAACCGCGTTACACACGGATGGGTACTGGATCTTGGCGTCGAGGCAGACCTTCACAGCCATATCAAGGTCAGCCTCGCTGTCCACGTAGATGTGGCAGACCCCGTCGGCGTGCCCGAGAACGGGGATGCGGGTGTTGTTCTGGATGTACCTGACGAACTCGTTGCTACCACGTGGGATGATCAGGTCAACGTAGGCGTCCAGCTCTAGGAGCTTGGTGACCTCGTCCCTTACCTCCATGATCTGAATCCAACCATCAGGAAGGTCGCCTGTGGCTTCCTTGATGATTGTGTATAGCTTCCTGTTGCTGTGGCGGGCTTCGCTGCCGCCCTTGAGGAGCACGCTGTTCCCTGATTTCAGGCACAGGCTCGCTATCTGGACAAGGGCATCGGGCCGTGACTCGAAAATAACTGCGACGACTCCCAGTGGCGAGGTGACTCTGAACAAATCCAGCCCCTCGTCCAGTTCCCTGGCGTATTCGGTTTTCCCCACCGGGTCGTTTAGGGACGCGACGCTCTTCACCATGTCAACGATCCCCTGGACCTTGCTCGTGTTAAGGGCCATCCGCTTTATCATGGCCCCAGTGATCTCTCCCTTCTGGAGCATCCCGTCAGCTGCCTCCAGGTCTCTTTGATTCGCCTCCATCAGGGTCTCCCTGTGTTCCCAGAGGGCATCGGCCACGGCGTTCAACGCCGCGTTCTTTGCCTCGGTGTCTAACTTCGATAGACCGTATGATGCCTGTCGGGCTGCCGCCGCCTTGTTTACTACTTCACTCATCAATCTCATCTCCTCTTGGCATGAATAGGGTGCCAATCTCCCCCACCAAAACCTTTGACAGGGCATCTGGCACGCCGCTGCTCGCTATCACCGTCGCCTTGCCCTCCTTCGCCAGTCTCTTGGCCGCCTGGACCTTGGTGTACATTCCGCCAAAACCCTTTCCAGCCTTGCTGGCCCAGCCTTCGACCTCGGGGGTGATTTCTTCCACGACCTTGACGAACTCGCCCTTACCTTCTGATGGGTTACTGGTGTACAGCCCGTCCACGTCTGTCAGTATGACCAGCAGGTCCGCGTCCACCGCCATGGTGACGTAGGAGGCAATTGTATCATTATCGCCCACTTTGATCTCCTGGGTCGCAACGGTGTCGTTCTCGTTGATTATGGGGATTACGCCCCAGTTGATGAGGGTCTCCAGTGTGTTGGACAGGTTCCTGTTCCTCTCGGGGTCAGTGAAATCGTCGCCCGTCAGAAGGAGCTGTGCTATGGTTTGTTCATAGTTGTTGAAAAAGAACTCGTACGTCTGCATTAGGATACCCTGGCCCACGGCCGCAGCCGCCTGGAGTTCCTGCATTTCGTCCGGCCTTGGTAGACCAAGCCTGCCGAGTCCTGCACCGATAGCCCCTGAGCTCACGAGTATCGGTGACCTCCCGTTCTTAACCTCCTTCATCAACATGCTCACTAGGATGGCCACCTTGCCGACGTCCAACCTTGAGTTTTCATCGGTAATGCTGCTCGTGCCCACCTTTACCACGAATCGTTTTGTATTCATCAGCGAACTGATACGTTCAATTGCCCTGTTACTCATCATAACCCTCCTGAGCCCAACCCGTTAGACAGGTTAGGCTTACTGTGGTATCCTGTAGACCGGCGGCTCGTTCTGCCTTAATCGCAGAATCTCGAAAACACAACTGATTGTTTGGCCGGTCAAATACTTCACCAGTATAACTTCCACGATTCCTTTTAGTAAAAAGGTTACTTTTTCCACCCGGGATATCACGGTGAATCTTCACCCAGAATGTCTTTTCTATGATCAACAGGGCTAGTCTAACATGGATAAGCAGGCGCTGAAGAGGCGGGTCATAGACGCAATAGACGCGAGGGCGGAGGAGATAATTAAGATAGGTGATGATCTCTGGAAGATCCCCGAGGTAGGGTACAGGGAGTACAAGACGGCCGAATACGTTGAGGCTCAGTACGAGAAGATGGGCTGGTACTACGAGAACAAGCTGGGTATCACGGGAAGCAAAGCGTACCTCAAGGAGAAGGGATCGAGGCCAACCGTCGCCATCGTCGGTGAGCTGGACAGCCTTGACGTGCCGACTCACCCCGAGGCCGACCCCAAGACCGGATGGGTCCACTGCTGCGGGCACCACGCCCAGGTTACCGCCATGCTGGCGGCAGGTTTCGGCCTCGATGTCGTCAAGGACGAACTGGACGGAAATATTGTTATGATGGGGGTCCCGGCCGAGGAACTCATCCAGATGGACTTCCGCAACAAGCTTGTCGAGGACGGCAAGATCACGTTCATGGGTGGCAAGCAGGAGTTCATCCACATCGGGGCCATGGACGATATTGACATGACAATCGGCAGCCACAGTACGGGATCATTAAAAGGGGCAAAGCTGGGTACGGGGGGCACGGAGAACGGTTTCATCGCAAAGCTAACCAAGTACAAGGGTATTGCTGCGCATGCCGGGGACCATCCGGATGAGGCCGTCAATGCGTTGAATGCGGCACTGCTGGGCATCATGGGCGCCCATGCCAACAGAGAAACGTTCAGGGACGAGGACCACATCAGGTTCCACCCCATCCTGACGAAGGCGGGCTCAATCGTCAACAATGTTCCCGCTGATGTGCATATGGAGAGTTTCGTGAGGGGCGCAACAGTTCCAGCCATTAAGGGTGCAAACATGAAAGTGAATAACGCGCTGAGAGCTGGTGCCATGGCAGTCGGTGCTGAGGTCGAGCTCATTGATGTGCCAGGATACATGCCGTACCACAGGGACCCTGTCCTTGATGTCGTTCTGAGGGAGAATTGCTTGACTCTCACTGACTTTGTTCCACTGGGCGACCATAGCTGCGGGAGCACTGACATGGGTGACTTTAGCTGTGTCCACCCCACAACCAACCTGGTGATGGGGGGCGTCAGCGGGAGCCATCACCACAGCTCTTTCGCCGTGGAGGACAAGGTGAACCTGTACGTGCTCCCGGCCAAGGCGTTGGCGATCACTGTTATAGACTTGCTTTATGATGATGCAGTCAAGGCCAAGGAGATCATGGACCAGTTTGAGCCCGTTATACCCAGAGATGAGTACGCCGAGTTCATGCAGAAAATGATCGAGTGAGCTGCCCAGGTGTAATGGATCATCCAAGCCCTCTCCTCTGATTTTTTCCATGTTGCTGTCCTGAAATGGTTCCCAACATTCGTCTTAAATCCGCGCTGACCCGTTCATATTACGATAGATATGGACAAGGCAGCGATCAAGAAGAAAGTTTTAGCAGAGATCGACCGCAGGGCTGACGAGATAATCGAGTACGCCAACGCGATATGGAAGTACCCCGAGCTTGGGTTCAAGGAGTTCAAGACGGCGGAGCTAACTGAGGCAAAGTACGAGGCGATGGGCTGGAGGTACGAGAAGGATATTGCCATTACTGGGAGCAAGGCGTACCTGAAGGGAGATGGCTCACGGCCTTCCGTGGGGGTTGTCGGTGAGCTCGATGCCCTCCACATCCCGGTCCACCCTGAGGCACACACGGCGTCAGGAAACGTCCATGCATGCGGACACCACAGCCAGATGGCTGCCATGCTTGGCGCGGGATACGGACTAGATCTCGTAAAGGATCACCTCGCAGGGGAGGTTGTCATGGTTGCCGTGCCTGCCGAGGAGTACATCGAGATAGATTACAGGAACCGCCTCAGGGAGGAGGGCAAGCTGGAGTTCTTCGGTGGCAAGCAGGAGTTCATCAGGGTGGGGGCCATGAAAGATATTGATATCTCCATCGGAAGCCATAGCGCCATGGACCAGATGGAGCTCATCGGTGTAGGTGGCAGCAACAACGGCTTCGTCGGCAAGCTTGTTGGCTATATCGGTAGGGAGGCTCACGCCGGCGGGAGCCCACACAAGGGAATCAACGCATTGAACGCCGCCATGATGGGACTCATGGGTATCCACGCCAACAGGGAGACTTTCCGTGACCAGGACACCATCAGGGTCCACCCCATAATTACAAAGGGAGGAGAGATCGTCAACAACGTCCCAGCAGATGTGCGAATGGAGAGCTACGTCAGGGGAAAGACGGTTGACGCCATCAAAGACGCAAACGTCAAGGTTAATCGTGCCCTCAGGGCAGGAGCGATGTCCGTGGGTGCCGAGGTGGAGATATTTGACCACCCGGGGTATATGCCTTACACTCGAAATGACGAGCTTGAGAAGGTGCTCATAGGGGCATGCACCGAATACGTCGGGGCTGCTGAGCTCAAGCACAGGGGTCACAGCACGGGCAGCACAGACATGGGTGATTATAGCTGCATTATGCCCACAACAAGCATCGGCATGGGAGGGTGTGAGGGTCCAGGCCATAGCAGGGACTTCAAGATAACCGACAGCATTCGCCAGTACATCGTGCCAGCCAAGGCACTGGCGATTACAGTGGTAGACCTGCTCATCAATGATGCCTCTGCCGCCAAGAAAGTAATCGACGGATTTGTGCCCACCATCAAGCGGGACGATTACAGCGATTTCATGAAAAAACTAGTCGAGTGATAGGAGAGGATCTTTCCTCACCTATCTGCTGCTTCGGCGGCGGTAACTGACCGCTCCCTTAGGGACGGTTTTTTTATCCCCATCTTTCTCATCTGGGTCTTCTTTCCCTGATTCTTTGCCAAACAATCCCCTGACAAAACCCGTCCTCATCTCGCCCAAACCTAACCCCGCAACCGCGAGTCCAACGGGAGCCAGGATCATGGGCAATACCGTGAATGGAAGTATGGCAGCTGTTACCTTTTCCTTCATCGTCAGTTCGATGACATCAAAGACCTTAATCTCGCCCTGGGTTCCCTCCTGGAAATTTGACTCAGATATCTGAGGCAGAACCTGCCATGTTCCGCTTTCTTCTGGTACTACAAAAAAGCTGAACGAACCGTCGCTCATCGTGATTGTCTCCAACTCATAGCTTGTTGTCTGTGTGATGCATAGTAGTTTCACAGATATTCCCGATATGTGTGGAGAGATGGTGCCTGAGACCTCAAACTCCCTCGTCCTCTTAACCTGCCTGGGGTTGATTGCATAGTTGATTGTTGGGGTCTGTTTCTCCATCGAGAGTGTGATCTCTTTGCTCTCAGCCTTATCGTGAGTGTCATCACCGTCAAAGAACACCTTGGCGTTATAGTTGCCCTCCTTTTGGGGGGTGAACATGTACGACCAATTTTTCTCATCATCAACGTTTATGTTTATGTTCTCCTCGAAATCATTGGATTGGATTCTCAGATTGATCTCGCTGGATTCCACAGCTTTCCCGCCTATCTCTATGGATTCTCCCCCGTTCACATCGAGCCGTTTTGCTCCAATACGTAGGTTGACAGGGTCAAGTACAATGAACCCTAACTCACTCATCCCCGAGTTGTCTATCTCATCCTCGACATAAATCCTGTACTGTACGTTGTCGAGCAACTCAAACCGCGGCAGCCATCCTTCGTACAAGCCGAATTCCTCTGTGAGCTGGATCTTTTCCTCAGTCCTCCAGCCGTCGGTTGTATAGTTGAGCCATGCCCTGGTTATTACCCCTGGGCTTTGAAGTTCAGCGACCACACGATGGTCCTCTCCTGTGACCCCGACCTCTGGTGACTCGATTATGGTCACGTTGATCTGCCTGTAATCTGTCTTGATGTAAAATGATATTGTTCCGTGGTAGTACTCGGCAAGCATGGCTATGTAGTAAAATACCTCTCTTGTCTCTAGGACCAGCTCGGTCTCGTTGTGCTGGGGTTTTCCAAATACCACGTCCATATCCTCTCCTGCGTACTCGCAACTGGCCCTCAGATCAGGGAAGCTATTCCCTGAGATCGATGTATTGTACAAACCGTATTGTCCCTCTACTCCTCCTTGAAGCAAATTACCCTCGGGCACCCCAACTCCTGATATGTAGTATCCAACCTCTGCAGACGGATTCGCCATGGGGAACAACCTGATCTCATACATGTCAAGACCGTGATCCTTTTTCTTCGGATCAGGGTCGGGAACCTCAACATGAAGTTGGAAATTCTCATTTGGGGTCGAAAATTCATAGGCCCAAACGTAATCAGGGGGATACGGTTCAGACGGAGACGGTCTTCCCTCAAGGTACAACTCATATCTCTTGTTCATTTCTAGATGCTCGATGATCATGAATACTGCCTCTTGGGTCCCTCTGCTGTCCTCTGGATCATTGTATATCACAAAACGGTACTTATCCGTGGTTGGCGGCTCGAAATATTGGTGGTTCTTATCATTGGAAACTTGTTCAGGGAAACCAGCTGACTCAGTATGACTGGAAATTAAATTGTTCTGTGAGTCAAATACTTCGATGTCATAATCTGTTAAACGATCCATCGCACTTGATTCATTGACTTTTGTGGTCCATTCACCAACGAGGTATATGTGGTATTTTCTTCCCTCCTCTAGCTTGCAGAGTATCTCTAATGGGTCTGCCCTGTATCTTGTGTTCAGAGGAATTGTTCCATCTTCGATGATTACTGGCTCGAAAGGTTTCTCTATTGTAATCCTTTCCGCGTGAGCCGTCTGGGTTCCGTTTGATAGTATCAGTAGTAACGCTAGAGCGGTTCCGATTAGTATTGTTTTATTGTTAGTCATTATGTTCCATCCGTTACCACTATTACGACGGGAGTGCCTGCTGCTGACGGCACGTTCACCGTATATCCTGGTCCGATTAGATTGTTCCACCCACCCCCGATTTTCTTCAATACCTCAACATCATATGTATCGGGGGTATCGTCCACAAGGAATGTCTTGGATATATCATCGTGTTCGTTTCCGGATGACTTGTAATATCCGACTTCGTTAGACCCGGAGTCTTCCACGATAATCTCATACTGGCCCCAGTCACTCATTATCATAACGCTGATTGCGAATGATGGAGTATACCAACCATTTACCTCTGAGTACATCACCGAACCAAGATCGCACTCGAATATGTTTCCATTTTCTGTCGTCACTTTTACCTTGAGGGGGGACTCTGCATCTGTTACATCGAAAGGTCCCATTTCAGTGGAAGCTTTCGGGACTATTGTTTCAGATACTTCGGTGGAGTTGTTGTTCAACCAGACTCGGACGATGGTCAGTTCGTTAACTCCTTTGTTTGTTATGAAGACAGAAAGTTCCGTACTACCCGTCTCCCCGTATGCATAGACCATAGCGTCCTCTGTTCCTTTATCGATGTCACTGATAGTCGCCTCGTGGATTTTTCTCTCATATACATTATCTGCCTGCTTCATGACCAGGGTCATGGGCACAAATGCGCTGAATACGATGCCAATGAATATGAGAGTGCCAAGGATCGATGCGATCCCTCTTCTTTTCTTACGGGACATAGAATGTTTCATACGTGTCGTTCTGCCTCCTGCTGTGTATTTTTATTGACACCTCGTCATTCGACGATCTTGGGATGATCTCGATCGTGATCATTGAGGTGTCCCCTTTTTCTATAATTGACCCAAGTGTTGAGCCGATGACGATGTTGCCGTCCTTGATGTATGTGTCAACTGTAATGCTCTGAGAGCAGTAATTATAGACCCAGACGGATAGAGTATCAAGTCCGGCGTCTATATCCACATGTTCTACCATGAACCTCTCCGTGACTTCATCTGAAAGATTAAGAGTATCATTCACGTAACCGTCAGCTATTGACGTGGCTGCCCCAACGGAGTAGGACCAGACAGCCCCCCCTATGACTATAACTGCGGCTGAAAGGATCAATGATGAAATTACTGGGGAAAGTGCTTTTCTACTCACTAAATCAAGCCACCTCCCATATCCATGCTAGAGACGAGCCAAATGCCCCCGAGTGCGACAAGGCTGAGTATCACTGCGTGCTTGAAACCTGCCGAAACTCTCCCAGACACTATCTTACCCGTGACAAGCCCCAAAGTGAAACAGTGAATCGACAGCGGAGTCAGCAAGACCCTGTAAAGCATCACCTGCTGAATGCTGACGCCTAGGTTTGAGCCTCCGAAGAAACCCAGAAACATGACCGTCGTGCCAGTCAGGAGCGCTGCACCGATGTATGGAACTATCACCAGCGGCATCAGAACCGCTTTCTTCTCTTCCTCCAGCTGCTTCGATGATTCGCTGAACTCGGCGAGGCTCTCGATGCTGTCCACTGTCCCCCCTCCCACCTCGATGGTGTCCAGGAGCAGGTAGATATTGACGAGGGCTAGCCAGTTGTTGGCACTGGCCGCGAACTCCTTGTATATCTGGCGTAGCGGGTAGCCCCAGTTGATCTTGGTGCTGATGTCCTTAAGATATCTGCCGAACCCCTTGTAGTTCCTTCCGGACAAGGCCGCGATGCTTTTCTCTGGGCTCATCCCGCTTTTTCTTACCTCAACCAGGTCCCTGAGGAATAGGGTGATACCGTTCTGCAGGTTTCCATCCCTGCCCGAGGTATAATAATCGGCTACCCAACCTGGAATAGCCACGAAAATAAGAGTGAATGTAACTCCGATAGCCGCCTCGGTTCCCTCAGCGAACCCAAGCGAGGTTCTCACCCAAATAATCGAGTTCATCAACGCGGGGACAAGCAAGAATGACTCGTTAAAGAACGGGAGCACTATTTGAGTTGCTAAAAGTCCTCCGAACGGAAGAAAACCAAAGAACACGTAGTATGGTTTCCAGTTGCTGATCGGATAGTTGAACTGCACCATGTCTCCTGCGAACAGGAACAAGAATGACATTCCGGGCATAACCACGAAGCTGAACAGGAAGAACTGTTCAGGACTGATGCTGACCCCTGCCGTGGGTAGGCTCATTCCCACAACGAACACTAGGAAGAGGCCGAGGACGCCCAGTATCCCGATGATGGTGTATGCCTCCATGAGCATGGCGGCTGCCTCTCCCTTTGCCCTTACTTGAATGGATAGACTCCTGAACATGTTTTTTGTCTGGTTGAACAGGTAGTGAAGAGTGTCCCCCCCGGTTCTCACGCTTGAGGCGTATCCCAGCAAAAGTTCCTTGTATTCCTTGATATTGACTGTTTTAGCTGCTAGTTCCATCGCGGTGATGGGGTCGGCTCCTGAGGTCATGACCAGGGTCTCGAGTCTATTCACTTCAGCCTTCATGCTTGGCAGCAAGTCCATCTCCCTCATCCTGATGAAGCTCTCGAATGGGCTAAGACCGCCGCTGACCATGACGCTGATGTACATTGATGCGTATGGGATCTCAATCTGAAGGCTGGCCATCTTGTCGCTTGAGACTGTCTTGGGAAAGATTGTACTGCCGATGATTATTACCAGCGGGAGTCCAAGACTGACTGGTAATAGAATCATGGGGGATATGCCTAGACTTGCTGGTAATCGGAATAACCCGAGGGAGATAAACCCGAAAGCGACCATGGGCAGAACTCCTGATATTATGGCGACCACGCCCACAAGGCTAAAGTAAACCTCTGGGTGGATGCTCATGCTGGCCGCGTCAAGGTCTTTCTCAATATCCCTAAAAACCGAGGTCAGTCCCTTGCCTGCCCAGCCAAAATACGCGTAGCAGTAGTCCCTCAGGACCGTGCCGAAATCTAATTGGGCCATTACTGGGCGTCCTCCCGAAGTTGGTTCAGCATCGTTTGGATTTCATCCCAGTTGTTGCCCCTTTCAGGTTGACGTTCCTCTATTTCCTTCCTTTTTTCCTCTTTGAGGATGAATTCAAACAGGTCGTTGATGTCAGGTAGCCTGAACGGGTTGAACTGCCCCACCTCCCACAGGTCTTCGATCTTTGGTGTCTCCCCGTTCAACATTGATTTACGGATGTTCTGGTATCCAGAGATCCTGTCTGCTACCTCTGACTGAATCGTAATTCCGCTTTCAACTATTGTTTCCAAGTATTGTTCCCTAGTGTCAAGTTCCTCGATGAGCTGGGATATCGATAGTCCGCTTGTTATGCTAATCTGCTGGATGATGAAGCTGTCCTCGAACATTGTGATGAACTTGTCCTTTCTCGGGTCCCACCTGGATACCTCATTATAGTCCTCGAACTCGGCTATCTCAGAGACGCTGCGAATCCTCCTGCCGAAGGAGTTGCCGTCCTTGTTGCCTGGTAATTCTACCCTCTGGATGTAGAGCGCCACGTTCATCAGTGGGATGTACACCTCGCTGACGTTCATGGGTGGCGATGTAAGCCGTTTAACCACCCTGTCGATGCTATCCGCGTGCATTGTACATAGTCCACCGTGGCCCGTTGCCAGGGCCTGGAACAGCACGTACGCCTCCTCTCCCCTGACCTCACCAACTATGACGTAGTCTGGCCTGTACCTGAGACTCACTTTGATTAAATCGAAGAGGCTGATGCTTCCACTAGGGCCGTCGCCGAAATTGAAGCTCTCCCTGCTGTTGAGTTGGGTCCAGTTTGTCGCCGGAGGGTTGAGCTCCGGAACTTCCTCGACGGTGACGATCTTGTCGTTCTGGCTCATGAGTCCCAAGAGGGCGTTGAGCATGCTGGTCTTGCCTGCGCCAGTCCCTCCGACGATCATGAAGCTCTTCTTGTACTCAAGTATTAGCCAGAAGTAGGCGGCTATTCGTGCGCTTATTGTCCCCACGTTCATGAGGTCAACGATGCTGAAGGGCTCCTCCCGGAACTTCCTGATACAGAAGGTGCTCCCCTTCATACTGATCTCGTTCATAAAAGTCGCCGCCAGCCTGTGCTTTTCAGGCAGCATGGCGTCGAGAACCGGCTGGGCGCTACTGATGTGCTTGCCCGACTTGTGGGCCATCTTGACTAGAAAATCGTTGAGTAACTGGGTGCTCTTGAAAATGATGTTTGATGGGATGCTCTCATGGTTTCTGTGCCAGATATATAGGGGCATGTCGATGCCGTTACAGCTGATGTCCTCGATATTGGGATCATCCATGATGGTCTGGAGTGGGCCGTACCCCGTCAGGTCTCTCACTACATAGTAGAAGACCCTGTCCCATTCCTCGATAGTAAACTTCCCAAGTGTCCTGTGATACTTCTCGGCGATAATCTCAGCCTGCTCGTAAACATACTCCTTTGGGTCGATGTGCTCCCCCTTGGGTGAGGTGAACTCCTTGCTGAGTATGTTGACCATTTTCTGGTATGTGTCGTCCTGCTCCTTATTCATAGGGGCCTCCTCAACGAAGTAATATTTTCCTTCCCCAAGCTCTGGGGATGAAACTATTTTTACACATGAATGAGGCTCGATGACCGCATACTCATCGATTATCCTGTACTCCGGTTTGATTTCTCGTACAATGACGCCTTCTATTTCTTCCTCTGGTGCTGTGCTGATTTTTTCTTTTAGCCATTCTACGAGCTTCAGTGGTCAAACCTCCAAGAAAATATTGAAATTTTAAAAATGGGGAGGAATTTGGATTAGGGTAGCTTGATTAGCTTGATGTAATCCATTCCGCCTGCGCTGTGTAGCTTTATGTTTACAGTCGTACCCGCTGACAACGATCCATAGCTTGATGAGATGTAGACCATTACCGTTCCAGCCTCTCCTGCAGTTAGACCAAGTCCGGTTGCAGGAACATCTGCCCCTGTTTCTCCTGCGACGACCGCTGATGCCGCAAGATTGGTTACAGGAACATCGTTGACGAATACGTGTGTAATTGTTGCGTCAGCTGAACCACTGTTCTTGACGGTCATAGTGACATCCCAACCACCGGCAACGGCGGTCGCGAATCCTGTTTGGACCTCAATTTTCTCGAACTGGGTGTACTGGCTGCTAATTCCGCCCATCCAGTAAGAAACTCCTACCGAGACGGTGATCGCAACTGCTACAAGTATTACTGTGGCTATCACTGGGCTCACAGCTTTTCTTTCTTGATAATTCATTCTTACTCTTTGCCTCCTTATCATCTTGCTCGATTTTAGTAATAAAAGGAATATGCACATACATAAGTTATCAGTCATATAGAATACCGCTCTATTTTTGATGCTTCAAAATAACTATGTTGTTTAATTCGACATGTTATTATATATATTAATGCTATAGACTGCTGTTCTGTATCATGGAAAACGCTAGGGGCTAACGCGGTCTAAGAACAACGAATCAAGCTATAGCTCCGTGCCTTAACCTGAACTAATCAAAACCCATTTCGTCGTCATTATACCGCCGCCCGATACTACCCAATCCCCTCCAAGAGCGTCCTTTCTGCAATGTTTTATACGGTATCCGCCGTCTCTTCATCCATGACAGGCGGTTTACTTGCCATCGTTTCCCACCCGGACGACGAGACCTTCGGTTGCGGAGGGACTCTGGCGAAGCATGCCAGCGCAGGCAAGGAGGTGCGGGTACTATGCCTTACCTGCAACCCCAGGAACAGGAGAGACGAGTTCTTCAACGCCGTCCAGTCGCTGGATGTTGATGCTGATATTCTTGAGAGGGACGACATCCAGGTAAGTCCCGAGCTGATCAGGGAGTTAGCCGATTACATCGATGACTTCAGGCCAGGGACTATCATCACTCACTTGCCATTCGATTATCACAGGGAACACAAATCTTGCTACGGGGTTGTCAAGGAGGCAATAGAGTGGGCAGCCCATACGACAATGTACGAGGATGCTTGGTTAGTTGAGCGGCTGCTCCTGATGGAGGTCAACACTCTGATCCCGAGCCCTAGCATTCTAGTGGATGTAACCAACTCGTACGATGCAAAGGAAAAGGCTATCAACCAGTATTCCACCCAGCTCGCCAAGTTCCCGTGGGGCTACTACCCGAGGGTCAACAGGAAGAAGGCGGAACTGAGAGGTGTGCAGTGCGACGTGGAGCTGGCGGAGGCGTTCATCGAGGAGTCCCTGCCAAGGGACGGGCCATTCTACTTGGAGAAGGCGACAGCCCTCCTGGTTTAACGATATTCATAACTAGCCTCGTGCCTTTACATTCCGAAAGGTGTATTCATGAACCTCTACGGACTCAAAGTAATCGATTTTCACAGTCACTTCCCCGTCCAGAGGCCAGGAGGTCGCGGCAGAAGGAAACGACTGGTTGACAGGTACGGCGAGGAGAGGGCCGACATCATCCTTGAGAACTCGCGCATGTACAGGAACAAGTGGAGGCGCATGTGGGCCTTTGAGCCCCCGGAGGATGGCGTCATCCACAATGACCACGAGCAGGCTCAGCGTTGGGTTGATGATATGGATGCCAAAGGGCTTGAACGAGTCAACTTCATGATGGGTGGGGGCAACGACAATCTAGCCGAGATAATCAAGATGCACCCCGAGCGGTTCACCGGGTTTGCACATCATCCACTGTTCGGGGAGGATGCTGCCGAGGAGTTAGAAAGGGCGGTCACGCAGCTGGGCCTCAAGGGGTACAAGCTCATCGCATCAGGCCAGTCGAAGCCCATTGATAGTAAGGAGGCTTACCCCGTCTGGGAGGTGGCAGAGAAGCTACAGATCCCGGTGCTAGCCCACTTCGGCGTCCTGGGGGGAGGCGGCGGACCCGCATACGATTTGAGAAATCTGAACCCCCTCACGTTCTGGAAGGTCCTCAGCGATTTTCCGACCTTGAAACTAATAGTCCCTCACTTCGGCGCCTGCTACTGGAGGGAGCTGTTGCAGCTCTGCTGGCAGTGCCCCAACGTCTATGTCGACACATCGGGCTCAAACCAGTGGATGAGGTGGATGCCCTACGACCTGGACCTGAAGAAGCTTTTCAGGAAGGCCATGGAGACCATGGGTCCCGAGAGGCTTCTGTTCGGCACTGATAGTAGCTACTTCCCCAGGGGTTTCTCTGTTGAATACTTGAGGGAGCAGCTGAAGACCTGCTACGAGTTAGGCCTCAGGGAGGAGGAGATCAGGATGATTTTCCACGACAACGCCGCTAAGCTGTTGAGGCTCTAGGCTAATTGTTTTAATAATCCCCTGCCGAGTTTACCCCATAATGTCTAGGTGCATATTTTGAGCGAACAGGACAACAGGCCAGCGGCGCATAACATATACTCAAACCATGTAATTGAACGGAAAACATCGGGGTTAGCCACTGAGCTCTGGGGGCACATCTCTCACACCATGGGGGAGGCCGCCGACCTGATGCCGAAGGTCCGGAGTGAGTACGGTGAAACAATCGACGAGCTGGAGTCCCTCAAGGCCCACATGAAGAACAACATGAGGCGCATGGGGCTTTTGACGGGAAAGACCGTGGAGGCTATCGACGGGATGCACAACGGCGTCGTCGAGGCCGGCCAGCAGCCAAACTTCATGGGCGGACCTAGCCTTGTCCTCAACAAAATAGCGTATGCGGTATCTTTAGCTGGAATGGACGAGAAAATCGTCCCCCTCTACTATGTCGCGGACTACGATGGGGTCCAGCCCGAGCTAACCAACATGAGGCTGCCGAGTCCGAGCTCCAAGGGGCTGCACATGAACTACCCGATCCAGCCGACCCAGAACAACCTCTCCATATACGAGGTCAAGCTGCCGGGTGAGAGCTGGTTCAGGAAAACCATGGACAAGATCGACAGCAACTACCGTGGGATTCTCAAGGAGCTTTCCTCTGAGAAGAGGGACCTTGTCCAGAAGAACCTTGACCACATATACTCAATCATCAGGAACGCGTACTACTCAACCGACAACGTATCCACGTTTAGCACCAAGATCATCGGCTCGCTGACCAACCTTGAGGCAGATATCGGTCTCCCCATCTTTTGGTTCAGTATGCCAGAGACGCGGCCTCTGTTCCAGAACGGCTTTGAGCTTCTTCTCAGGGAGCCCACTAGGACGAGGTTCATCGAGGCCAGCAACGAGGCCCAAGCAATGGTGGACGCATCAGGCCACAAGCCCGGGATCGGAGCGAGGACCGCTGATTATGTTCCGTTCTTCCTTGAATGCATGAACCCCAAGTGCGGTCGCATCAGGGTCGAGTTGAAATATCATAGGAAAGAGGGCTCATCTACGGCTGACCTCCTTGGCAAGTGCCCCATCTGCGAGGAAGAGTACAGCTTCAGCGTCAACGCCGAGAACCCAGACGTATCAGAGATCATTAACTGGATCACCCCGAGAGTGGACTCCAGGCAGGTCATTACCGACTCGGTCTTCCCCATTGTGGGCCACATCGGTGGCCCTGGTGAGACTAGCTATTATGCCGAGGTCATCCCCGCCGTGAGGAGGGTGGGACTGCCATTCCCGCTGTTCCTCAGGTACTCAAGGGCATTCTACAACACTCCTTGGAACGAGTTGGAGTCCAGCGTCATAAAGAAGGCTGGATACCCCATCATCAGTAGCGAGTCTGTTTTCAACACCCTCAGTGACTGGGTTGTCGCAAGGAACACAGGCGACGAGGAGGGAATCAGGAGGGCTCATGAAAGTATCGAGGAGAGTATTACCTTAACGTACACGAGTTTGATCGAGCAGTTGAAGGTCCATGAGGACGCTGTAGCTGAAATCAAGCAGCAGCTCAGGAACCCCGGCGACAGAAGGCCCCTAATCGAGGCCATGAAGAAGAAACAGGGAGAGGCCCAGATCATAGACCACTACCTGTCATGCTGCTACGGTAGGTTCAGCCCTGAGAAGTTCGGACAAGAAGTGAACTGGATGTGGGTAGACCTCGCGGCCGCCACTGGTCCCAAGGACGTAATGGGTGCCTATCTCAGGATGTACAACAGGTACACCCCGAACAGCTCCATGTACTATATCAACGTGACCTAGTCGTTGTGCCTCTTTCGCAGGGGCGGGGAGAGTTTGGTCATTATTATGGCCCTCTCAAAGATATCCACCCAGAGGTCAAGCTGGTCCTCGATAGCCTTGGGGCTCAACACACCTGATGACTGTCCCCTTCCTATCTCACGTGCAGCCTTCGCCCTGTAGACCGGGAGGAGCCTGTCTCCTTCCCTGCCTACCTCCCAGTAGTCCTCTGTGAGGAACACGACTATTGGTACACGTGTGGCTCCTAGGATCCTGACCTCGTCCTGTAGCTCGTCGCTGGTGTCCCTGTCAATGAACCTGATCTCGACGTCATCGACGAAATCCGCGATTTTCTTGAATAAAGGTCCCTGCCTTACGCAGTCACCGCACCAGACACCAGCGTACACCAGGACTTTCACGATCCTGTTGTAGTCCTGCAGTCTTGCCTTCTGCTCGTCGTTGAGGTCCGGGACTCTCGCCATAAAATCGTGCCAACGGGGGGCGTTCTCAGTGTCAATCTTCATGAAATCGTCGTATGTTAGAGCCATATCCCAGTACTTTTTCCAGAAATCCGCTCTTTTATCGTAGTATGCTGGCTTATCAGACATAGCCCCTTCATGTATTTGGGTGAATATAATTAGTTAGGTTAGATGACCGACTCGTAGATCTTCATGTACTGGTCAAGTACCCTGTCAACGGTGTACCTTTCGAGCACGGTCTTCCGTGAGTTCTCACCCATCTTCGTCTGGAGATTGATATCGGCGTTGAGCTTCAGCACGGCCTCTGCGATTTCGTCTGGTCTTTTCACTGGCACAAGGAAACCGTTGACCCCGTCCTCCACTTGCTCAGGTATGCCTCCGACATCCGTGGCGATAATCGGTAACCCGCTGCTCATGCCCTCCAGTATCGTAAGCGGGGCGCTTTCGGTCTCACTTGCCATAATTAGGGCGTCTGCGCACCTCAGGATATCAGGGACATCGCTCCTGAAACCCATCATCCTGATGTTCTTTTTGAGCCCTAGTTTGTCTATTAGTCTCTCAACCCTGCGCCTGTCTGGTCCATCGCCAACTATGATAAGCTTGGCGTTGGGTACCTTCTTTGTTATGACGCACATGGAGTACACGATGTCCTCCACCCGCTTCACCGGACGGAAGTTGCTGACGTGGATGAGTGTGATGGCCTCCTCCGTCCTAGCCTCTATCAGCTCGCAGGGGGCAGGTTGGTATTTTTCGTTGTCCACAAAGTTGGGTATGACATGAATCTTCTTCTCGATGCCCAGGTTGTTATGGGCTTCGTCTGCCATGAACTTGGATACCGCCGTAATGGCGTCTGACGCCTCCACGCTCATTGTATTCACTCTCTCGTACGCTGGGTCGTTCCCCAGTATAGTGACATCCGAGCCGTGCAGGGTGGTCACGTATGGCTTGCCCGTGACCTCTCTAGCCAGCTGTGCCGCCGTTGCGTGTGGCAGGCTGTAGTGTACGTGGAGCAGGTCAAGTTCTGCACTATCTGTAACATCCGACATCTCTGTTGCTAGAGCGACAGTGTATGGTGGGTACTTGAACAGGGGGTACTCTACCACTGAGACCCTGTGCACCTTAACGAAGTCATAGTCTATTCCCTGGAGCGCAAAAGGTGTCTCCAGAGTAATGAAATGTGTTCTATGTCCTCTCTTGGCGAACTCTACACCTAGTCTTGTGCCTAGAATACCGCTTCCCCCCACAGTGGGGTAACATGTGACTCCAATCTTCAAGATGGTTCAATTAACCTTGATGGCTGAATAAAAATAGGTTGGGCTTAAACGCCCTTGATTCGCTTCTCGACACCTAGAACTGCAGATATCTGGCCCTCGTGGTGGAGAATCTCGGATACTCCCATCATTAGATATCTGGCTGTTGGCTGCTTGCCCATGAACCACTCCATCTCTTTGGCGAGGTCCTCGTCGCTTATTCCGTCAAGTGTCTTCATGAGGTTGGCTTTGCCTGCCTCATAGTCTGCCTTGATCTCATCCAGGCTCTTGCCCTCTGTTCCCGCGTATCCCGCGACCTCTGCGTCTTTACTGCCTGCAGCGATTTTTGGGATGAAGCCGTACCACTCTCCAATGAGGTGGCCGAGGATGTTCCTGATTGTGTTTGCTTCTGAGCAGCTCTTCCAATCTAGCTGATCCTCTGTGAGGTTCTTGGTTGTTCCATCGAGCCTGTTTAGGCTCATAGTTGCGAAGTGTTTTATTCTGTCTACTTTTGGCATTTATATCACCGAAAATTGGGTACTATTGAATCCCTAGTTCACTAATTTATAACCTGTGGTAAGTTTTTTAACCTGAAAAAAGTGGGTGGGCTACTCGTTTAGCCTCTTGTAGGTTCCCCTAATGTAGGTTAACTGTCCCCTGTGGTGGTATATCTCACCGATATACGCGAACAAACCCTCTTTCCTGAGTTTTGTACCTCCCCAGAGTGGGATCTCCTCGTCCATTGCCTCGTTGGATACCTTCTTCAGTTTCTTGATGGAAACTTCCTTTCCCTTCTTGATATCTGATAGAAGCTTGTCCACGGGGTAATCTTGGTCGCGGTAATCCTCCGCCCATCCTTCAGGAGTGTACTCTGTTACCCCTTTGATGAGCCTGGGTAGGGCAACGTTGATTATCCTGCTAATGTGGATGAGCTGCCACTGGACGCTGGTAGAAACCTCAGTTGGCTTCCATTTGTACTCCGCGTCACTAAGATCGTTGCATGAGCTTTCAACTCTGCTTACGATCCACTCTATCTGCTCGACCAGTATGGATGCTTTCTCGTTCATTTTAATCCGTAAAAAGGGGGGTGGTGGAGTCTTAAAACGAGTTCGATGGAGGACAGTTACTTGATCTGGACTTGTATCTCCGTCAGGATATCGTCCGGGTCAACCTGGTTTGGGTCATTTAGGTAGATATCCATCACTGGGCCCGCAACCTCGTATCCTTTCTCGGCTATGTGTCTGAATATTACCTCGTAGGCTTGGCTGATTGTCTCGTAGGCCCCCTGATGCACGGTGCTCACTACCCTTGCTGGCTGTAGGTTTCGGATCTCAACCTCCGGGTCGTCGATGTAGACTTTACCAGTCACAGGTACCGCCACCTCTATATCCGCGCCTTTCTCCGCGTCCTCCTCCCCGTGGTATACAGTCATAAACGGACCCGTGATGCGAACAAAGTTCCGCTGGTTTTCGGGTGACATCACCACGTTCATAATATCCCCGATCATGCGTCCAATTGCCTCATCGTAACGCCCATAATCTCTCTTACTCAGGACCCGAAGCTTCTGGGTCTCCTTGATAACTGGTTCTGACATCGTTTTTTTCACTGTCTGGTCTGTCCTGAGCAACGACACGACCCTGCTGAGAGAGTTCAACTGGGACTCCGCCTCTATACGCCTCTCCTCAAGAATCCTCTCGACAAGTCTCTTGTTCCCCGACTCTTCTGCGTCCAAGTACTCCCTGATCTCGTCTAGGCTGAAGCCTAATCCCGTGAGCAGTTTGATCTTTACTCCGCTCTGTATCTGGTTCCCGGTGTAGTACCTGTACCCGGTGATGCCGTCCTTTGCCTTTGGGACTAGTATTTTCTTGGTATCATAGTATCTCAGTGCTTTCTGGGTTAGCCTTGTTATGACGCTGAACCTGCCGATAGGGATCTGGTCTACTGTCATCGCTCATCACACTGAATGACCCTTTGCTTCTAAAGACGAGGAGTCTACCGTGGGGTAGACTGTCAGGCGTTATAACCTATTTCATCACTTCACCCCTTGAGATGACAACTAATCTAAGAAAAGAGTTGAAGGCGTTCTATTCAGCGAAGAAGAAACCTGGGCTTGTCGATGTTCCAGACGGTATGTACCTGGCTATCCTGGGCAAGGGGCACCCCTCAGAGGAAGAGTACGGGTCGGCAATGATGGCTCTGTACAGCTGTGTATACACGTTGAAGTTCAAGTACAAGGCAAAGGAGATGGACTACTCTATAATGCCCCTTGAGGGGCTGTGGTGGATCGAGGACGGAGTGTTCGATGCCAACAATCCTGCGCCGGGCGGGAAATGGCGATGGAAGTCCATGATCCAGGTCCCTAATTATGTCACGGAGAATGCACTAAACGAAACTCAGCGTGAACTGGTTGAAAAAAAGGGCGAGAAAGTGATGGAGGTCAAGCTTGAGCGGTTCTCCGAGGGACTTGCAGCACAGGTAATGCACAGGGGACCTTACAGCGAGGAAACTCCAACGATCAACCTTCTCCACTCATGGGTGGAGGAGAACGGTTACAGGCTCCGCGGTGACCACCATGAAATATACATGAACAACCCACAGAGGACAAAACCTGAGAACCTGAAGACCATAATCCGTCACCCGGTGGCCTTGGTTTAACCATTGTCTATTCTAAATCTCTTATACTTCCTAGACTAAGTTATTCTGGATTGATTTGAGTAAGGTGGACCTCAGCAAGGAGCTTAAGGACTGTTACAAGGCGAAGAAGAAGCCCGATCTCGTTTACGTGCCTGAAGGCAAGTTCCTCAGTATCCTCGGTAAGGGGGATCCCAACGGCGAGGAGTATCAGGAGGCTATCGGAGCCCTCTACAGCTTCGCATACACGCTGAAGTTCCACTTCAAGGGGCAGGATAAGGACTTCAAGGTGATGCCCCTTGAGGGGCTGTGGTGGATCGAGGACGGGACATTTGACATGACCAATCCGGCACCCCGTGAGGACTGGAGGTGGAGGGCATTCATACGTGTCCCCGACTACGTTTCAGAGGAGGCCATGCAGGAGCTTGTCACTGATCTCTCTGAAAAGAAGGGCGAGAAGGTACGTGAGGTCTCACTATGGAACTTCCACGAGGGAATATCTGCCCAGATACTGCACATTGGGCCATACAGTGAGGAGACTCCTACCATCAATACGTTACACGAATGGGTTGAGAAGAGTGGGTACAGGCTAAGGGGGAATCACCACGAAATATATCTCAGTGATCCCCGGAGGTCAAAGCCTGAGAACCTGAAAACTATCATCAGGCACCCGCTTGATGAGTTGGGATTAGGCTAGATGCTGTAACCCATTTTTTTGTACATTGCCTCAGCAGCTATGTAACCGAAACCCGCCCACCCTTTGATGGAAACGATTTCCTTGAGGAGACTGGCTGCCTTTTCCTTCTCGTCGTTGATTAGATACCAAGCTGCGATCCCGTACCCGAGGGTAACTAACCCCAATTCACCCGAGGACCGCATTTCCTTCTCAAGGTCCTCGACGAGCAGCTCCCCCTTGAACACCAGGAGCAGGTTCAGGTACATCCCGTTCTCGATAAGATCCATGTCCGGACTTGCCCTCTCGATGAGCTTCTTTGCCTTCTCGTCTTTCCCTAGGAACCTGAGTGTCTGGTAGTACCAGTTGGCGAAGCTGGCGTAGTTGTCAGGGATTTCCCACGCGTTTATGCCCTTCTCGTACACCTTCTCCGCTTTCTCGTACTCGCCAATCAGGTAGTATCCTAATCCGAGGTGGTACCAGACGTTTGTCTGTAGTGAGCTGACTGGTTGATTCCTCTCGTTTGGGATCCCATCCGGCTCTATCTCGTTAGCAGACGAGTCCATGAGCCTCTCCGCTAGCTCAAAGTCCTCGATTGCCCGGTCAAACAGACGCATAGTGATGAACCGATGTCCTCTGTGTCTTGGGAATCTTGGGTCCTCAGGGTACTTTTCGGCTCCAATGGTGAAGAATGCGCATGCATCACGGTACTTGCCTAGATATGCGAGCCTCCTGCCGAGCCATATGATGTTATCCGCATCGTCGGGGTCTGTCTTGTAGTTTTTGTAGGCTACTTCGTATCGTTTCTTCTGCGCCTCTTCTATCTCAGCTCTCATGGGGGCCCTGTAAAGTGGTTTACCGAAGAGGCTGAACGCCTCGGGCTCGCCTGGTAGAATGTTGTCAATCATGGTTATCACTGAATTACTCGAATAGGGAGTGTTGGGATTAAAAAATCTATGATTTTCGTGTACCAATCGCGTTTTATCAGTCCGAGACTGAGGAATGGTATGTGTTTCATCGATCTTAGTCACGAAATTACATCGGCCATGACTGTCTATCCTGGTTTCCCAGAGCCTAGAATAGGAGTCTACCTGAGTCACGAGGACTCCAGGAGCCATTATGATGGGAAGGCTGAGTTCCTCATCAACGAGATCGAGTTCGTGTGCAGCATTGGGACGTACCTGGATGCCCCCAGTCATCGACACAAGGGTATGAGTAGCATCAATCAACTTGCTCTTCACAAGCTGGCAGGGCTTCCCGGGGTAGTAGTTGATGGAAGACGTAACCAGAATGGATCGGTGGATATCGATGCGGATGATCTGGATGGGAAAGCAGTTCTTGTCAGGACGGGCTGGGACTCCAAATGGATGACAGATGAATACTGGAAATCCCCTCCTTACCTGTCGGATGAGACTGTTAAGAAATTGATTGAAAGAGGGGCTGCCCTTGTAGGAGTTGACTGGGGCAACGTGGATAACACGGGGAACCCCGAGCGACCAGCTCATACGCGTCTACTTGAAAATGAGATACTGATCGTTGAAAATATGCGGAATCTGGCAGGTCTTGATGGTGATTTCAGGTTCTACGCCATCCCGTTGAGGATTGATACCGCCTCATTCCCAATCAGGGCTTTCGCTCAGCTGGAAAACCTTTGATTTAACCCGAATACCTGTCGTTATTGAACGGGTTCGCCGAGTCACTGTAGCCGCGGGTCTCCCAGTAGCCAAGTTCCTTGTCCTCCGTGAACTTGAGCTTGAAGACCCATTTGGCTGACTTGTAGCCGTATTTCTGGGGGACTATCAGCCTGAGCGGGCCTCCGTGTTCCCTTGGCAGTTCCATGTCGTCAAGTCTGACCGCTAGCATTATGTCTTGGTGGGACAGCTCTGGGATTGATAGGCTCGTTGTGTATCCCCGTTGAGCCTCTATGGTTACAAACCGGGCGTTCTCAAAGGGCTTAACCAGCTCCTTGATAGCCTGGAACGAGACGCCCTCCCACTTGTTGTCAAACTTGGTCCAGCCCGTAACACAGTGGAAATCAGCTATCCGTATGACCGTTGGCAGTGCCATGAACTCGTCGTAGCTCATGGAGAGAACGTTTTCGACGAGTCCAATGACCTCGAAGCGCCACGTGTCCCTGTCAAAGGGAGGTATTCCGATCCCTGTATGTAATACCTTGAGTCGCTCGATCTCGGTTTGTCCCGGTGGGAGCACGCCTTTTGGGACACTGATACCCGTCCCCACTTGGGTTGGGTTGTTGAAGATTAGGGCTCCCAGGATGCCAAGGACGGCACTGCCCATGGCAATTATATTTTCCCGGCGCTCCACGCTGATTTTCTCCGGTTCTGGTAGTCTAGTTCTTCCTCTTCTCCTGACCATCCAGAACCTCAGCCCCGCCCCCATGTGAACTGATAGGACGATTACCACGTAGAGGTCATTATTTCTGTGGACTATGTAAGGAAGCAACGCACCCAGGCCCAGTTTGAACCAGTCAAGTCCAGATACGAGCTGAACCCCAACGAAAACTAACACCAGTAACCCTGAGGTCATCTGTATGACCCTGAGCGTCATGTATGGTGAATGAGGTCTGAACAGGGCCCAAAAACGCCCAATCCAGTCATAACGAAGGACAAACGTCGTGATGTACACGTGAAGAATCAGGCCAAGCGTGAATACAGCAATTAGAATAAAATGATAGGTTCTCAGGAGTGCGTTATCAGAGATCAGGAAAGTCATCGTATATCCCGTGGCGACCAGTGCCAACGTGATAGCGAATAGGAACCATGAAAAATCCTTGTTGACGGCGATCAAACGAGGGGCTCGTGGGTTCACATACAAGTCTACGAACCGCGCATTTTATGGGTTGTTCAAAATCACTTGGCTTCAACCCCCGGTATTGGCAAGAGATATTATCCTCCAGACATTTTGATGATGGTATGTCGCTTGAACGGGTCCATCTTGAGGTGCTACGTTTCCTTTTTGATAACCTTCCACAGGACGAGTCCGAGATTGGGGAGGTCTCACGCAAGATACTGTTTAAGTCGGTGAATTTTAAACCGAGACAGATTGAAAAGGCGTGCAAGGAACTTGAGGTAAGGAACATGGTCCGGTTCAAGTTTGGTTTCTACAAGAATGAGTGGTCATCCATCTCGATTACTGATGATGGGATAGATTATGTTGATGCACTATTTTGAGGGAAAGCTGATCCTTCGTGAATTTGAGTTTGAGCAATCATACGTTATTTCCCAAGAGCCATCAGGCTGCCTTTCATAGATTGTCAACGTTTTACCGTCTGGGATGCCGGGAACGCGTTTCCCCTTACTGTTCTTCATTTTTAGCGTGTAATTGCATCGGGTTAGCCCGATATCATGGTCAACGATTACATCCAGTATCTCGTTTATTGTTAATTCGACAGTATAATTCCTGAAAATAGGCTCCATTTCGATCCTTATTTCATCGATCCCAACTATTGCCGGAACAGAATGCATCATATGCACGCCGTTTCTGTTCCAAAGAGATAGCCATTCCTCTATATTTCCACTGTTAAAATGCCTAGCGTAATCATCTAACATTCCTTTCAGTGCAACAATGTCCATTTCAGGTCCTTTTAGTGGCATGTAGTCTACCCACAGGAATATTTGATTGGTTGTTGATTTAATAGAATTGGTACGGAGGGTGTGATTTGACCCCACGAGCCCCTAAGAGATAGGAACAACTCATCCTGACTCGCGCGCGTGTATGTCGGAAGAAAAGTATTATTGTGTGTTATCCAATCCTTCTGACCTAAGTGGATGCATTCTTTCTTGATTATTATAAGATTGGACTCAAAAACGTCATTGTAAATATTGGGTTCAGAAAATGAGAACTAGTCATTCTTTGAGCTAAACATAATAACCAACTGTCACAATACTATGTATGCGTTCTCGAAGGGCAGTTGGGAGCCTTATTGGTATCGGCTTTCTTCTGATGATACTCGCTGTTGGGTTCTCCTTCTACGAGGTCGTCAACAGGATTGAGAGGTCAAGTGACGGAATTCTCTTGGAAATGGCCGCGCTTGACAGGACTGCTGCAGATGAGGATTTGGATATCCAGCGAGTGCGCCTGACTGGGAGCAACAGCCTCAACCTGACCATCAAGAACACAGGGGACATCCTGGCTAAGCTTGAATGGATAGGTGTCTTCGATGATACATCCAACACCCAGGATTATTACAGAGTCGTTGCCAGTCTTAACCCCACGGAGATCCAGACGGATATCGGGAACGCCACCATCGTAATGAACCCGTTGAACGAGTACACGATCCAGGTCTTGACAAAACTGGGGAACATCTATTATGGTGAATATCCTGAGCCGGTTGTCTCTGGGAGTAGCGGTAGTGGTGGAAACGTTACAGGTCCATATTATTCAGATTATGAGGAGGCTGACCTTCACGCGAATACCACTGTAGGAACACATACACTGTTTGGAGCTATGAAGGCTGGTCCTGACAGCATAGTGAATCAGATAACAGAGTCATCGGATGTGCCTTCACTTGTTTATGATTATATAGATAATATATCAGATGTTGATGGCAGTCCTGATAAAGGAAGTCATTCTGATTTCAACCTCCAAAAAGCAAATGATGGCATCTATGATACATTAACTGAAGAAGATTCAGTAACTGTTTCAGGAATAACATTAGTGGACTCAGCAACCTATTCAGTGTCAACTGCTACAGTCGCTGTAGCAAAGGCTGATTTTACGGGTTTAGCGAACGGCGATTTTGTCTTGATTCACTACAGCAAGGACAACGACCTCGCTTGGACAACGATAGCTACTGGTTTCACGAAGGTTGATGAACTATTAACAACAACTGGCAAGGACTTGACCTCTGGCTACTTTTACAAGTTAATGACTGATGTATCAAGTGAACCTTCTACTTGGGTTTTTGGTAATGGTTCACCAAAGGCTACGGCAGTTGTAGCAACAGCGTGGAGAGGCGTTGATACAGGTGGTTACCTTGATGCATCCGCAACAACTACATCTGGTTCAAATGACGGACAACCAGATTCACCCGACATTACCACCAGCAATAATGATGCCATGATTATTGTTAGTTATCACGCTGCAGACCCAGGCAATATTGCAGATTTTGTCGGTGTTGCTCCTAGCGGTTTTGCTACTAATGGATATGTTTCTGCCTACGGTGGAGGCCCTCCTAACAGTGCGATGATGGCGGTTGGCTATCTTGAAAAAGCAAGTGCGGGGCTTGAAACAATAAATAGTTGGCAAAATACAGGCAGTCTCTCAGCTACTGAGTGGCACGCAAGAGTTTTTTCACTGGTTCCCGCAACCAATACGGTGAATTATGAACTCGATTTAGAAGTTCAATTCACTTCCGTTAATACAGGTTATGACAATACGGTTATTGCTATCAGAGTAGGGACCATGGGGGCTGAAGATTTGGGTGTAAGCATTTACAATAGTAGTTGGTATCCGATTTTCTCAGATTTGACCACTGGATGGAATAATTATACCATCACAGGCGAAGCTGGACTGACAGAAACTATGACACTTCGATTCTTAGGAGGGACAGAATCCTCGGATACTACTGAAGATACATGGGAAATTGATGCTGTTTTATTGAGTCAGCGCGTATCCCCAGTTTATTACGAATTGGATCTTGAAGTTTTGTGGAGTGGTCTTCCTAGTTTTGCTAACGAGTATCTAATGGTATATGGTGAGACTCAGGGAGTAGAGGACTTGCAGCTGGAAGTCTGGGACGGTGGCCAGTGGGTTATAGTTGTTGCAGATATACAGGCGGGATGGAATGCTGTGGATGTTTCAACCTATCTGACAGGATCTTCTTTCAATATACGGTTTAAAGATACTTTGCAGGTGGGTGACTCTACTCAGGAGAACTGGGAGATTGATACGTTGGTCTTGAACTTATTCGATTAAGAGCTAGTACAGGACCATTTCAATCCCATTAAAAAAGTTAGATCAGACTGTGTCTGCGAGAAATCTGCTAATAATACCTTAATCCGCTCTCTTGATTTTTACAATTGAACTGTGTGTGTAAATAGGAAATTCAATATTACAGTTACATGTAAAATGGTGCGGAGGGTGGGATTTGAACCCACGAACTCCTAAGAGATAGGAACCTCAATCCTACGCCTTTGACCATGCTGGGCGACCTCCGCACGATACAGCATGTTAACAGGAACGTCGATTTAAGCTCTTCCCAGATGCAAGGCTTATACATACTATGCCCAGCGATCAACCATGAGCATCGAGTTACCAGAGGCGCGTATTTTCGCCGAGCAGATGCAGGAGGCTTTGCCTGGGAAGGGGATCGAGTCCATTGATTCCCAGGATATGAAGAGGATGCTTGAGTTAGGTGTGGGTAAAGAACACTTCTTCGATTTCGGTAGCATTGTCGGTAGGACTGTTGAGGCAGTAACCTCCAGGGGAAACACGATCAGGATCAAGATGAGTGGGGGCTTCAACATCGTGCATGGCCCGGAGTATGGTGGTAGGATCAGGCTTGTTCAACCCGGTGAAAAGGTGCCCAAGTACCATCTGAAGCTGGAGTTCTCAGATAGCTCCGTGTTGTCCATGAGGAACACTGGAATGGGTGTCATCTATGCCCTGAAGGATGAGCATTTACACGAGGCATACCTCTACAAACGCGACTTCCTAGGAGGCTTGTCCCCCACTGACCTGGAGTTCACATGGGACAAATTCAAGATGCTCGTAGGTGGGGAGAACCGGCAACTCAAGCCACTTCTGGTCGGTAAGGATGCTTTCGTCACGGGGATCAGTAACGCTACCTTTCAGGACGTCTTGTTCCGGGCTAAAGTACATCCGAAGACCAAGACGAGCTCTCTATCCGAGGAACAGTTGAAAGGACTTTATGACGGCATTCAGCACGTAATCAGAGAGCGGTTGAAGCTGGGAGGCAAGGACAAGTTCACTGACCTCTACGGGAAACCCGGAGAATACGTCGCGGCAATGGGCCCAAACT
>JABIBQ010000067.1 GCA_018652685.1 Candidatus Bathyarchaeota archaeon | reverse complement strand
GTGCATTCTCATAAAGCAACCGAAAACGTTCCTCACTCGCCCGTAATGACTCACTTATCAGAGTCCTCTCGGTGACATCTTTTGCTACTACTCCTAACATGTTTCCGACTTTGAAAGCTGAAACATCATAAATCATACCTCCCCCGACCTTAGTCTGAACTGCATAGAACTCAACCGGCTCCCCCGTCTCCAACACCTTCAGGTATGCGTCATAGCGCCCTGTCTCTCTCAAACCTATATAGATGTCCAGAATGTGTTTTCCGATAACATCCTCTTTCTTATTATTTGTCATCTGAATCCAAGATCTGTTGACTTCCTCAAACCGCATGTCTTGGTCAAATATTGTAAATGCATCAGTAGCTGAATGCATGAACCCACGGAACAGTTCTTCACTCTCTTGAATCGCGTTCACTAGTTTTGTTGACTCCGTAGTGTCTTCTATAACTACAAGAATCTCTCGCCCACCTGAACCTGATGTAACCAATCTTGGGTATGCTCGGGCATACTTGTTTTCCCCCGTTTTCGATTTGTAAGGAAAATCTACGGGACCAATAGCCTGACCGCTGATCAGTGAACCCAATAAGGGTAGGACCATTTTCAATGTTTTAAGGTTGAAAAAGGGTAACTGAGTGAGGTGCTTCCCAACAAGCTCCTCATTACTATACCCCGTCATATCAGAAGTTGCCTGATTACAGGAAGAAATATGTCCTGTAATACTGTATGTCATTATTGAGACTGGAGCTAGTCTAAGTAAATCTTCGAATCTTTGTTCCGTTTCTTTCTTGTGCGTGATGTCTCGTATTGTTGTTAAGCTTGAACTTTTTCCCATGTAATCGATTCTATTGACGTTTATCTCAACAGGAAAACGTGATCCATCCCGCCTTACAAGCTCAATCTCATAAACGGAGACCACATCCTTACCTTGTTGACGGTTAATGGTACGTTCCTCTATGACCTTCACATAATCGGGTGCTACTAAATCATATGCACTCATTCCAATGAGTTCAGAGACACTGTATCCCACCATTTTGGCGAATGTTTCATTAACATACACGAAAACTCCCTGGGTTTATTGTGATACCATCTGAAACAGAGTTAAGAATGTTGTTTTCCTCAGAGGAGACCCCCGCCATATGTAAATGGCTCAATATCAACTATTAATAAATGTCGAGAAGAGGCAGCAAATATCAAACAATTCCTTTAACATAGGCAAAAAAGCAAATACGTTGTAGAGTTCACAATTCCTGAATAAAGGAGAGCCAAGGTATCACACGAGTTAAAAACAGAATGGTGGCGGGTGGTTAGACAAACAAACCTGTTAGGCTCGCATAAGATTTGAACAAAATAAATAGAAAACAGGTACACCGAGGACGAAATGACAAGGTTCGATGGAGCGGAAATGCGCAATCGACAAGTATTTAGATCACTCTTCCAAATCAATTAATGAAATGACGAATGGCAACCAGGTTTCAATCATAACCCCAAGGTCTGTGGACCAAATCTAGCTCCTCCTGAGACAGTTGTCATTACGCGATTAACAAGGTTAGAGCTAAGACTCTGTGGAGTACCTCCGACCAGAGAAGGTCTTGAGCAAAGACCGTACGTTGAAAGCGTATCCAATCGGAAGTGAGGTCTGCATTGTGGTTGAAGCTTATATGATTTATCATAAACATCAGTATCATCCGGTTAATGTCTCCAACTATTGATTGTTTCAGGTTTTTCATGCGTATGGCCGATGGCCCCCAGGCTATTCCTCCTAGTGCGGTGCACTTGAGTCCCTGGGAAGCATTCTGCCAACTGTCATCAAGCATCAATTGTCTCATCAAGCGGGACAGGGTTCACGTATTCACCCATGACCAGGTCCGCGCAGACAAAAGCGGATGAAGCCGCGATTGCGTTACGAGTATGACACGGGATCTCCACGATACCCTGGACAAGGTCACAGACGGATCCTTTGGTGTTCTGGAACGCGATTGCCGCTACGTCACAGGCTTCTCTTGCTGCTCCCCCAGCCACATCCACAATGGTGGTTGCGCCCATCGCCTCGGCGGCGCAAATCTCTACCTTGCACTCGGCGCGCACGTTATAAATTCTGTGACTGCTTGATTTTTTTTGTAAAACTTTAACTGGAATTGACGTCTCCTATTGGGGAACAGGGATTTGTGATATTATGGAGAAGAAAGATCTAGGACACTCAACTAAATGCGTGCACATCGGGGGCAGAGCTGACAAGGCGTATGGGTCTCTTGTTACACCCATCTACCAGACGACGACGTTCGAGATCCCGAGCATGGCGGATTTCATCGATATCAACGTCAACGGGCGGAAGGCGTACCAGTACTCCAGTGGCAGCAATCCCACCCAGAGGGCTGCTGAGGAGAAGATAGCAGCCCTTGAAGGAGGAGAGGACTGCCTGGTGTTCTCAGGGGGTATGGCCGCCATCACCTCAACCATCTCCGCATACGTGAAGAAGGGCGACGAGGTGCTGGCCCAGAACGATCTCTACAGTACAACAAACCGTTTTTTCAACACCCTAAATGAAAAGTTCGGTGTCAAGACTCGTTTCTTTGACACAACCGATGTAGGAGTTGCGGAAAAGCTGGTGAACGAGAACACAAAGATGATCTACATCGAAACCCCCACGAACCCCGCGATGAGACTGCTGGATATAGGGCATGCCGTGGAGATAGCCAAGAAACACGACCTGGTATCAATCCTGGACAACACCTTTGCCTCCCCACTCAACCAGAGACCCTTGGAACTCGGCGTGAACCTGGTTGTCGAGAGCTCCACCAAGTACCTATCAGGGCACCAGCACGTGGTCAGCGGCGCGGTAGTGGGTTCAACCAAGCGCATGCAAGAGATCAAGGGTTACAGGTCACTTTACGGCCAGTCACTGGACCCCTTCGGCGCGTTCCTGTTAATCACCGGTATGCAGACACTGGCGCTGAGGATTGAGCGGGCAAACTCAAACGCGCTGGCTCTGGCAAAGATGCTTGAGAGACACCCCAAGGTCCAGAAGGTCAACTACCCCGGCCTGGAGAGCCACCCACAGCACGATTTGGCGAAAAAGCAGATGACCGGGTTCGGCGGCATGCTTTCCTTCGACGTCAATGGTGGAGTTGACGGTGTCATCAAGTTCATTGACAGCCTTGAGATAGTGAAGCTGGCAACATCGCTTGGAGGTGTTGACACAATTCTGACGACTCCCTACACGGCGTACTCCCGTAGCCTACCCCAGGAGAGGATGGATGTCATGGGGATAACGCCCGGGCTCATTCGCGTGTCCGTTGGGATCGAGGATTACGTGGACCTTGAACAAGATTTCACCAAAGCACTGGGTCACGTCTAAGACCCTACACTCATTTTAGGCATATACCGAGGAAATCACCTTTTTCTGGGATTTATTCACCCTTAAAGTGAGGGATTAGTCCAAACAAAGCGAAAAGGATTAGCCCCAGAAAGATAGCCTCAATAGGATAGCCGGGTATACCGTCGCCTCCAGTCTCTGGTTCCGGCTCGGGTTCGGGCTCTGGCTCCGGTTGTGGTTCGGGTTCCTGTTCAGGCTCAGGTGCCGCTACATCAAACTGGACTCTCGATGTGGTCATCTCCACTGGCTTTGCCCCGTCGTTGTGCAACCAAAGATCCCACATGGCATCTCCCCAGCCTTTCAAGTCCTGGAAGAATGGGTCTGTCTGAGCGACGTAGGCCCCCTGGGGTAGGGTGGGATTGTCCCCGTTGACCTCATCCCTGAGGAACTCAATGAACTCTTTGCTTGTGGTCTGGTAGTAGAGGGTGATCTGGGTGTCTATTGTGTCTACGGGTGGTGTGAGGGTTATCTTGTCGAAGCCTCCAGCGTATTCTTCCTCAGTGAAGTAGCCCGGTGCGTCCTCTCCTACCCATCTTGGCTGGACGAGCCTAACGTACATCCCGTCGGTGTCGAATCCGCGTGGGGGTATTCTGTTGTCCTTGTACCTGTCAGTAGACAGGGCCATATGGAATGTGGTCTCCTCGCCCGTAAGCTCGATGCTGCTCATCTTCACCTCCCACACCAGCTCGTCATGAGTCGTGTCCAGTTTTCCTCCGGACAAGTACACCTCATTCCCGGATTCCAGTCTGGTCTCCAATGGCGAGTATGGATTGACTTCGTCAAGGAGCGCACCGTCCTCGTCGATGTACTTGACGTTGAGGAACATCCTCCTGCCTTCGGGGAACCCGGATGTGAGCTTGTGTCCGGCGTTGTTGTGGATTATTAGCACGATTTCGTCTTTGCTGGACTCGACCACTTCAATGGTTGCGGCGTTCTGGAGTAGCTCGGTAGCCTTTTCTGAAACAGCCGTTATTGATTCCCCTCTGTTTTCAAGCCCTGAGATCTGGATGCTTGCGCCGGAGTACTTTTCCCCTGAGAGTATCTCGTGGTTGTACTCGTCATAGCCTTCGTAGCCGGGATCGGCTGAGGCTAGAATTCCAGATATCCATGTGTTTCCTCCCGCGAATGAGTGGAGTGCCAATTCCTCGTAAATTGGTGTACCCAATATTGAGCTCTTGCCCTCGACTCCTGGCATGTGGCAGTCCTGACAGCTTGAGGCTATCTCAACCCCGGGTATACTGGTCTCGGCTCCCTCGGCGAAGGTGCTGAGGATGAACTCGCTGTATGTACGCTCCACGTGGTAGTAACTGCTAGCTGCTTGTGTCTCTGGTGCGTCTGGAGCTATGAGTAAGCTCGCCAAGACGGGGTTGGAGACATCGTGGCATACCCCACATATATCCTCGCTGTGGTAAATCGAAGTGATGGTATCGTGGGCTGCCAATGTGGAACCTCTTGGCCCCCTCGGGATGCTTTCAGGGTCCACGAAGAACTGGCCTCCGCCGTTCTCGATATAATCAGGAAGCTCCCCTGTTCCATAATTGGTGGGTACACCATCCGTAAGGTAGGGTGATCCATCGAAGAGGGTATGGTTGCCCAGTATCTCCTGGTCCCTTTCGGTGCTCGCTCCAATAGGATCAACGAGCCTGTGGCAGAAATCGCAGTGGACGCCCTCATAATCCATCCCCGTCAGCTGCTCCATGTTCACAGGATCGCTTCTCTCCTCAAGCCACCCAGATGGGCTGTGGCATTTCACACAGATGTCCCCTGCATTGGGATTTCCCGTGGTGTAGATTGAGTCCTGTAAGCTCACGGTGACCGCCGTCAGCCAAAGAGGGTCTCTTGCTGCCTGCGCCATCATGGAGCCTTTCCAGTTTGCAGCGGGTTCGACATCTTTATCATATCCGCCATGACAAGCGCTGCAATAGTCAGGCGAGGTGAACACCCCTGCTTCCCCTGGCTGGGTTCCTGGCTGGAACAGGTTTACGTCTTCTTTCACGGGCAGCGGATTCCATGAGTACACCACGATTAGGCTGACACTAGTGGTTAGTAGGATTATTAGGAGAAATGAGAGCATAGAGGGCTTCATATATGGATGAAGATTGAACGACCGGATATAACATTGACGAAGTACCGAAGACGGTAGATCATACAATAAACTAAATAATGCCTAAAAGTTACGGCCCACTGTTATCTCTTGGCCTTTCTGTCCAGATAGTCCACGATCCTGCCCTCCTTGGTCAGTGTGAACTTGTCCCCTTCCCTCTCGATGCAGAACCCGTGCTCAAGGCTCTTCAAGTGCCAGTCAAGTACCCTGGGCTCCTCCCCCAACTCCCGTACAAAGTCATCCATCGTAGAAGCCCCCTTCTCCATGGTCCTGAGGATGTCCCTCCTGATGGGGTGCTGTATGGCCCTCATGTACCGCCTGTGCCTGTCCTTGGTGTCTTCCATTGTGTCGGCCAGCGTTCTGCTCTTCTTTGACATCAAATCACCTGAGAATATTTCTCCATTAAAACCGCGTGTTTTAAAGGCTCCCCGAATGGACAGGATTGATGTTTTCCCTTTTGTCAGGTTACTTGATGCAAATTACTCGGGGAACACGGGAGACCGCAGGCCCCGCCTCTGCCTCAGCATCCATTCGAAAAGCTCCGGATTACTATATGTCTCGGTCCAGCTGTCGTGGTCCGCCTCGGGGTAGACCGTGAACCTGGCGTTCCCGTACCCCTCCAGTGCATCGAACATGTCCTGGGAGTGCTTGAAGGGCACAACTGAGTCTTTCGCTCCGTGGAAGATCCAGGTCGGGATGTGCTTGATCCGCTCTGCCATCAACGGGTCTCCCTTCCCGCAGATCGGAACCAACGCCGCCCAGATATTAGGGTGCCTGATGGCCGTGTCCCACGAGCCGTACCCGCCCATGCTGAGACCGGTGAGGTAGATCCTGTCCTCATCGATGTTCATCTTGGCCTTCAACTCATTAAGAATCCAGATAACGGTGCTAGGCGACCACCACTCGCCCTCCGCGACCTGCGGCGAAACAACGATGAACGAGGGCTCCCAACCCGCCGCGATCTCCTTTGGAGGACCATGAATCTTCACAAGGTCAAGGTTGTCACCCCTCTCCCCTGCCCCGTGGAGAAAAATCATCAACGGGTACGGCTCGTCGCCGGTGTAATCGGAAGGCGTGTAAAGGAGATACTTGATCTTCTTCACAATACTGGTTTCTACCTGATTGCTCATGGACAATAACTGGGCTTTATTCGGTTATATTGTCTCGCTCGTAAGGGAGAGACCTTCTATGTAACCGGTGCTCCAGTTGCCGTTGTTCCTTCGAGACTTTATCGTGGATGCGAGCCAGACCTGGCTGTATCCCTGTAATACTCCTGAAACATCTCCGCTTTCCTCAACAGCCAACCCCTCGTCATCCAGTACAACGAGCCTGTAATCACCCCAGTCCCTTGATATCTTCACAGTGTAGCGTCTACCGAATTCAAGCCTGGCAGATCCTTCGAACGCCATCACTTTGACCTTTTTGCTCAACTGTTCAAGGTAAATGGCCCAACCCTCACCGTTCTTCCTGGCATATATCCATACCCTGTTCTCCCAGTCGTTCCTGACCTCCCAGAGCCTGATGAAGCCACGGTTCTCCTCGTCCTCTACCTCCCCTTCTAGGAAGCAAACTACGAACTCGTGAACGAAATTATCGGGAACGTTATGCTGTTTCCCGATGTACCTGATGGCTGTCCTATCCGCATTAAGCCATTTAATCCTGCATCTATCTATTCTGAGGATATCGTCATCATCCTGAATACTCCAATCGCTGAAATCAGGCATGATGCTAGAGCCCTTCCTCCATGAGCTCAAGGGAGTGCCCGTCTGGGTCGGTGAAGAAGCATAACCTACCACCGTTGGGGGTCGTCACAATCCGCTTCTCCAGCCCTAGGGTCTCGATCTGCTTTAACTTCTCCTCAAAATCGGGGACTTGAAAGGCGATGTGCCCCCAGTCACAGTTAGGTGATACGTTCTTAGGTTCCGGCCTCTGGATTAACTCGACCTGCCCTCCCCCGATGTTTATTAACGCAATCTTACCACCGCTACTTTCGAATTCTTTGACCACGGTGACTCCGAAGAAGTCGTTGTAGAACTCCATGCTGGCTTCCAGGTTCTTGACGAATAACCCGATGTGATTAAATGATGTCATACATACGAGGCAGATTAAAGAGTATAAAAAATGAAGGGCGAGGTTTCTAATCCAGACCGTGAACAGTCCTGGCAATGATTTCTTCCTGGTAATCCTTGGTCAAGGTTGTGAAGTAGGCGCTGAACCCCCAGATACGAACCAGCAGAGACCGGTACTGCTCCGGGTTGACCTGGGCCTTCCTCAGGGTCTCCGTGTCGATGACATTGAACTGGAGAACAGGCCCCCCTTCCTTCATCATTGTCTCGATAAAGCTCCTGAGCTTCCTGGTGCCCTCCTCTCCTGAAACGGCCGAGGGATGCAGGCGAATGTCCATTGCCGTACCCTCCGGTGGCCTGAGACAGGTTACCTTAAGGGCTGATTTGAGCGTGCTGGTGGGACCCACTGTGTCAGTACCCGCGTGGGGGGTGATGTGAGTCGATATTGTGTCCCCTGTCAAGCGGCCATCAGGCGATGCTGATGTCCTGATGCCCCTACCGACGTGGTGGAACGTGAAAATACCGGGATAGTAGGGTCCTCCCCTTGAATTATCATATTTACCTGCCTCCGTGAGGAAATGATCTGCAACCTTCACTGCGATATCATCGACATAATCATCGTCATTCCCCCACTTGGGGACGCGGTTCAGTGCATACTGGCGGAGCCTCTGATCGGGCCAGTCCTCATTGAGCTGCTCTCGTAGTTCGGGTAGGGTAACCAGCTTCTCGTCGTAGACCATCTTCTTGACGCCTGCGAGTGAGTTGACTGCTGTGGCAAAAGCTTGGCCATTGCACCCCGTCCAGTTGTATGTACAGCCGCCAGTAGTCTTGTCCGAGGCGTTCTCAATACACCCTTCCAGGGTGGCCGAGAGGAACGGTACGGGGGAGAACAGTCCGAGGCCTGTATCACGCCTGTTACCGTCTTTGACCGTCTCGACTATCAGGGTGTCCATGTTTGCCAGGTACGCGTTAAAGAATTCCTCGAAAGAGGGGTAATCCGATGACTCAGGATACTCGACTTTGGGGACCCTGGGATCCACTATTCCAATTTCCACCCCAAGGGTGTTCTGGACCAGTTCCAGAAGGCTAACTCCGGTGTGGACCGGGTAAAAATCCCCCTTGCCCGGTATGATGATCTCCTGGCAACCATCACAGCTAAAGGACCTCGCGTCCTCGATGGACATGCCCATCCTCATGAGCGACTCCACGATTGCCTCGTCACAATAGAATGCAGGGAATCCACCAAGACCCGCCTTGATGAGCTCCACCGTTGTCTCCCATAGCCGCTCCGGGGATCCCTTGTGGAACCTGACGTTGATTTTTGGGTCGGCCAGCTTGAGCTTGTCCGAGGCCGCCATGAACATATATGTAAGCTCGTTTGTCGCGTCCGAGCCATCGGGGTGGGTACCCCCAAGAGTGACGTTGCGGCATGAGTCTGACGTGAGGTCAGTCTCCCAGTTTATCTTGATCCAAAGGCAATCACATAGCTCCTGTGCCTCGTCGAGGGTCATCGCCCCCGAGGCCAGGTCCTTCTCCAGATATGGCCAGAGGTCATAATCGAGCCTGCCGATAGGTATACATCCCTGGCTCTCAACGGCCATGACCACGGTGCATAGCCAGAACATCTGGACAGCGTCATAGAAATTTTCCGCAGGACCAGTGCTGATCCTCTGGATGGATTCCTCAATTCTGAGCAGCTCGGCTCGCCTCACATCGTCTCCAGTGAGCTCGGCGAGTCTACGAGCCTC
>JABIBQ010000040.1 GCA_018652685.1 Candidatus Bathyarchaeota archaeon | reverse complement strand
CTACTGGAACGGGATATGCCTACAAGGGACACTGTCTCCGAACACCTGAATTATGGTATCGAGGTAGTGAAACATAATCCGTCCATACTTGCTCCACAGATTATACTTGGCCTTGCTTCGATGATATTTAGTTGGCTTTTCACGAAGACATACGGCAGCGACGTGGTCTTGGAGCTCCAAACCGCTCTTTTAGAAGGGGGCGATCTGACTCCCTACATCCCGTTGTTCAAACTGACCGCGGCGTACATTCTCGTAGGTACGTTCTTCGATATGCTGATCCAGCCGTTCATCCAGCACGTCTATGTTACGGCTACACGGGAAGAGGGCGTGGATTTCGGAGCCAGCTACTCGTACGTGCTGGGCCGGATAAGCGAGTTCATCGTTGCGCAGCTCATCGTCATCGCGATACCCGTCTCCATCGTCCTCGGGATAATTGGGTCGCTTTCCAACGAGAGCCTCATGAACATTGATGGGGTGTACTCTGGAGTTGTTCTGGTCTCCTTCGTCCTGATTATAGTGTTCTTTTTCATGCTTTCAGGTATCCAGATTATGGTCTGGGAGGGCACCGGGTTCATGGACTCTTTTCGCCTCGCAGTGGTCTTCTTCAAGGACCGGTTCTGGATGCTGATCAAACTAGGAATAGTGATGCTAATCATCGGAGGGATAGTGGGGTACATGCCTCTGAGCCAGTACTATAATTTCTTACCGAACATCTTCTTCGGTATCGTTGAGATTGATGTGTTCCTGAACTATAGAAAGATGAAAAGATAGGGCTACTTAGGCCTGTACGGCCCCGAGTACTCCTCCTGGAGTATGTTGCCGCCGTCTATGACGATCTCGCTCCCGGTCAGATAACTGGACTCGTCCGATGCAAGGAACAGCACCAGGTTACCGATGTCCTGGGGACTCCCCTGTCTCCCCATGGGTATCTTGTACCCGAACTCACGCATCGCCTTCTCTGCGTCCCCGTCATCCTCGCTGCCCCTGAGCCCGAACGCGCTGGGGCTGTGGATGTAACCTGGGAGAATGGTATTAACGTTGATACCATATTGGGCTGTTTCGAGGGCCAACGCTTTCGTGAAACCGATGACTGCCGCCTTGGTTGCGCCGTACGCTGTCTGCCCTCCAACTGGTGCGCCCACCATGGGGCCCGTCACGCTGCTCATGTTGATGATCTTGCCGTATTTCCTCTCCATCATCGATGGCAGCACCGCCTTTGAGCACCTGAACGTGCCGAAGATGTTGATGTTGAACATGAGCTGCATGTAGGACTCGTCCATCTCGACAAGCTTCTTCCTGGGGTAGATTCCGGCGTTGTTTACCAGGATGTCCACCCTTCCGTGTTCCTCGCTTATCTCCTTGAATGCCTCGGTTACCTGATCCGGGTTGGTGACATCGATGATCTTTGATGACGCTGATCCCCCGTCCTCATTGATCCTGCCCGCTGTTTCAGCTACCTTGTCCGAGATATCAGTCAGCACCACGTGGGCTCCATGCCTCGCGAGTACCGTGCTTATCCCTGCACCTATTCCCTGCATCGCTCCCGTAACTACCGCTACTTTTCCTTCAAGTCTACTCAACCTGTTTCCTCCTGTACGCCCTCCAGCTCATTGCCCACTTCTTGGGGTCGTTGAAACCGTCGAAGGCGATCCTGTGGTTGCTGCTGTTATGTGGAGCCGTCCTGACCAGCTCGGGGTCAGTGTACGCCTCTTCTATCACCTTCTCTACCACAGCGCACCAGTAGTCGATGTCCGCCTTGCTGTACGTCTCGCATGGCTCCGGCGTGAAGGGCTCGGGTATCAGCCACGGGTGGTGGCTGGTGAAGAAGCTCTGGATGCCGTAGTCAATCACTCTGCGGTTTACCTCCGCTATGCCTATACCCGTATCCTTTTTGAGCTGTTCAAGGCTCCACCTCGCTTGGTCAACCCGTCTTCCTGGGTAGGTTAGAGTGATTCCTTTGATTTTCTTCAGCTTCTTGACCAGGTACTGGTTGTTTATCATGCTGACCTCGGCGGCCTCCCTGAGCCCCTCGGCTCCCATCGCCATGCACCAGGCGTATGAGCGGACAACCACTTGTAAATTGCCCATGAAATCCCTGACCTTGCCGATGCTCTTGGGTCTGTCGTAGTCAACAGAGTACCGCCCGTCCTCCTTTTTCACGATAACCGGCGATGGCAGGTACTCCTCAAGCTCCTTCGTGACACCCACAGCTGCCGACCCTGGGCCGCTGCTGCCGTGGGGGCTGCCGAAGGTCTTGTGGAGGTTGAAGAACAGCATATCGAAACCAGCTTCTTTTGCCCTCGTGACTCCCATTATGGCGTTGGCGTTCGCCTGGTCGTAGCTGCACAGGCCACCTACGTCGTGGATGATTCCAGTCCACTCGTCGATGTTCAGGTTGAATATACCGATGTCCTCAGGGTTTGTGATGAAGCACCCCGCCGTCCTGGGCCCGACGACCTCCTTTAATGCGTCGGTATCAGGCAGTCCCGTCATTTCGTCGGGGTACAGAGTGAGTACCTTGTATCCTGCTGTGGCGGGAACCGCCGCGTCGCATGGGTGGCTGAATATGGTGGTGATAATCTCGTCCCTCTCCGGCTCGCCCCTGTCCGCGTGGTATTTTCTCATCATGAGGGCGTTGTTGTAGCACCCTGCAGACCCTCCCGGTGGCTGGAAACTGAACGCGTCCATGCCGCTGATCTCTTTGAGGTACGTGTCCCCGAACTCGTACACCATCTCGAGTAGTCCCTGGATGGTCTCCTCGGGCTGGAGTGGGTGGATATCCCCGATGAGGCCGGCAAGCTCCTCGTTGATCTTGGGGCTGTACTTCATGGTACACGTCCCGATCCCTAGGTCGATCTCCATCTCCATGCCCAGGGTCATCTGGCTTAACCTCAGGTAGTGCCTGAGCACCTGTGCCTGGCTCAACTCAGGTAGGTCTGGAGCCTTACTTCTCCTCATTGAGCTCGGTATCAGGTCTGACGCAGACCCAACCTTCTCCTTGATCTTCTCCTCCGCCCGTGGAGGGATGAAACCTCTCTCACCGGGGGATGTTAACTCGTGTATGATTGGCTCGTTCCACCGTGGCGCGTGGTATTCCCTTATCCTCACGCCAACACCTCCCTCAGAGATGCATCTAGCTTCTCTATCATGTCCAGGCTGTGCATCTCGGTGACGCAGTAAAGGGCGGCATCGCCCAGATCAGGGTACTCCTCACTGATGTCCTTCCCGCCGAATATGCCGTGTCCGAGAAGAGACTCATTGATATCCTTGACCTGCTTACTGAACTTGACCGGGAACTCCTTGAAGAAGCCCCCGTAGGGCACATCAACCCCGCCGATCTCCTCAAGCAGGCTCGCCGTATAGTTGCTCTTTTGGATAATTGTCTCACCCAGCTCCTCCATCCCTTTTGGGCCAAGCAGGCTCATGTAAACCGCCGCCGTGATCCCCCAGAGAGCCGTGGTGGTTCCCACCCAGTCCTTGGCGTTCTCACGGGCCATGTAACTGGTCCTCTCGTAGAGGGCTTGACCAAAACCGTACTCGCCCTCCACAGATGTCGTCGCCAGACTCACCAGCCTCATGGGAAACTCAGCGACGTAGCTCAGTTCGTCCCTGGTGGCGATGAAGCCGCAACTCCCGCCGCCAGCGGACATCTTGATTCCTAGTGGCTGTGCCTCACCGCAGGCGATGTCAGCGCCGAAGCTCGCAGGAGAAGCCAGCACGCCCAAGGAGATGGCGTCAACCCCGACAACGCTCTCGGCGTCAACGCTGTGGGCGATGTCACTGATCTCCTTAGCATCAGCCTCGATGATCCCTAGGTAGTTTGGATTCTCGAAGTAGACGCAGGCGATCTCGTTACTCATCTTGGATTTCAAGTCCTCGATATCCACCCTGCCTGTCTCTTGGTCCATCTCGACCTTGGTAATCCTAATCGCGTTCCCCGGATTGACCGATCCACAAAAGTTCTCCAGTATCTGGAGCCTCGCTGGGCTCACGTTCCTGGGGACAAGTATCTCCTTCCTCTCAGTAATCCTTGATGCCATCCTCACGCTGTTCCCGGCGGCCGCGCCCCAGTCATATGTGGGTATGCCCGATACCTCCATATCCAGCAGCTCGCATATGAGGCTCTGGAACTCGAAAACTGCCTGGAACCTGCCAAGGTCGCTGTGGCTCCCTCCGGCGTACGCAGTGAGGAACTCACTCCTGCTTTGGATGATTTCGCAAACCTTAGGTACATAGTGCTGCCAGCACCCAGCCCCAAGGAAGCTGATGTAATCGTTAGTGGTCTTATCCCCTGAAAACAGTCTCTCGACGTGCCTCCTGAGGGCAAGCTCACCCGGTAACGCATTGGGTAGCTTCATTGGCCTTTTCATCAGCAGTCTTTCTGGGATCATCTCGGCGTAGAGCTCGTTGGCACTTGAGGCCCCTATCTCCTCAAGCATCTTTTTCTTGATACTAGGCACCGAGTTTGGGATATATGGATGAACAAAATCCTCGCCCATCTTGAACAGTTTCATAGGTATCGGTCAGGGTTTATCCCTTTCCATGTCAGGAATCAGAGCATCGAGGCTTAATCAAGGAAAAACTTGTCTATCAGACTTCTGTCTGAACAGTCCTCGCGATGATCTCGTCCTGGAGTTCCTTACCGATGTCTACGAAGTAGTCGCTATAGCCTGCCACCCTGACGATGAGGTTAGTGTGCTTGTCTGGGTTGGCCTGTGCCTCTCTTAGCGTCTCCTCGTCAACGACGTTGAACTGGATGTGGTGGCCCTCCATGCTGAAGTAGCTGCGCACCAGCCGCAGCACCTTGTCGATGTTCTCATCGCTCGTGAAGAAACTGGGCAGGAACTTCTGATTTAGCAGAGTCCCCCCTGTCCTGGCGTGGTCTATCTTGGCTGATGACTTTATGACCGCTGTTGGTCCATTCCTGTCGGCTCCATGAACCGGGCTGATGCCGTCGCTGACCGGCTCTCCTGCTTTCCTGCCGTCGGGTGTGGCCCCTGTTACTCTCCCGAAGTAGATGTGGACGGTGGTTGGCAACAGGTTGACCCTGTACTTTCCTCCCTTTGTGTTGGGCCTGCCGTTCAGGGCGTTGTAGTAGGCGTTGAAGATGTCCACCGCGATATCATCTGCTCTGTCGTCGTCGTTGCCGTACCTTGGTGTCCTGTTGAGTAGTTTCTGCCTGATCCTTTCGTTATCAAAGTCACCGTCAGCTGCGTCTATGATATCACCTAGGCTCATGGTGCCCTCGCCGTAGACATGGTGCTTGATGGCACTCAGACTGTCTGTGACGGTGCCGATGCCGACCCCCTGGATATAGGTGACATTGTACCGTGGACCTCCGTCGTGGTAGTCCCTTGCCCTCTCGATGCAGTCGTCAACGATTATGCTCATGAACGGGCTTGGCAGCACCTCTGCGTAGAGCCGCTCGATGATGTTGTTCCCCTTGATCTTTAGGTCGATAAAGTAATTGAGCTGTCTCACGTAGGCGTCGAACACGTTCTCATACGAGGCGAAGCCAGTGGGGTCACCCGTTTTAAGTCCCACCTGCCTGCCCGTCGCGGGGTCAACCCCGTCGTGGAGCGCCATTTCCAGTACCTTGGGCCAATTCATGTAGCCCGTCAGGGTGCAGCTCTCCTTACCGAATCCGCTGATTGTGACGCATCCGCTCGGTCCTCCTGCCCGTGCATCGGCGAGGCTCTTCCCCGCGTGAAGGAACTCCTTGATGATGACGTCCGTGTTGAATAGGCTAGGCTGACCAAAGCCCTCCTTGACCACGTTCAAGGCGTGTTTGAGGAACCCGTCGGGGTTCACGTCGCTGATCTGGATGCAGGCGCTGGGCTGAATTAGCTTCATCTCCTTGACCACGTCCAGTACTAGATAGCTCAGGTCATTGACGGCGTCGGAACCATCGGGCTTGATACCGCCCACGTTCAGGAGTGCGAAATCCTGGTAGGTTCCACTCTGCTCCTCGGTGATTGATGTTTTGGGTGGGGCTGGCTGATTGTTGAACTTGACCCAGAATGCCTCCAGGAGCTCCTTTGCTCCATCCCGGTCCAGTGTCCCGTCTGCCAGGTCTTTCTGGTAGAACCCGTTCCAGTGCTGGTCGATCCTGCCGGGGTTAAAGCTGTCCCACGTGTTGAGCTCTGTGACCACGCCCAGGTGGTAGAACCAGTAGGTCTGCAAAGCCTCCCAGAAATCCCTTGGTGGCTCATCTGGTACTCTTGAGCATACGTCCGCGATCTTCTCAAGCTCCTCCTTCCGTTTTCGGTCTCCTTCAACGGCGGCGAGCCTCTTCGCCTCCTCGACGTACCTCCTCGCGTACAATATCATCGCGTCAGCCGCGATTATCATGGCCTTGAGCTGCTCCTGCTTGCCGTACGCCTCCATGTCGTTATGGAAATCAAGGGATTCCAGCACTTCCTGCATATGTGCCTTGAACCCGTTCAGTCCGATCTTGTAGATCTTGTCATCGAGGACTGCGTGCCCCGGTGACCGCTGCTCCATGAATTCGGTGTATATCCCGGCCTCGAAAGCCGTGTGCCATTCTGGCTCCATTGCCTCGAAGAGCTTCTCCCGCATGCTCTTGCCCTCCCAGAACGGGATGATCTCGTTGCGGTACACCTTCTTGGCGGCGTCATCCGCCCTGAACGGTGTCCTCTCCCTGCCGTCCATGACCTCAAGGTCGGATACCGAGTGACAGCAGAGCTCAGGGAACGTGGGTGTGGCCTTAGGAGCCTTCCCCCTCTCCCCCACGATGAGCTCACCCTCATCGATGCTGATAGTCTTGTTCTCCAGAATGTGTTTGAATGCCATTGCCCTGAAGACGGGGGTGCTGTACCTGTGGTTCCCGTTGTCCCTGTAGAACCCAGTCAACAGCTCAGCCCTCTCCGTGTCGAGATAGGGTTTGGTCGAGACGCTTTCCTCCCTCAATCTCCTAATTCTTTCGTTCATCAGTGGGCCTCCAAACCTGGAATTTATTCTCTAAACTCTCATCGTCTTGCCATTCATAAATGTTAGTCGTTAGCAACTCACATTATGTGACTACTTTAGGCGACCATTAACTGTGAGTCCGCTTTATATTCGGAAAATCAAACTCACTCTTGATTAAAATGGAGTACAGCGAGATCCCGACTAGCAAGATAAGCGGATCGGGTAGGTTAACCGTGCCTGGACATGGTATATTCAAGATATCGGGCTCGGGCAGGATAAGCCCGGAGCTCATCAAGACAAGCGGCAGCAGCAAGATACCTGGTGGACTCAAGGTCGGCGAGGTCAAGACCAGCGGCTCATCCAAGATAGAGGGCGACATCGAGGCCGAGTTCATCAAGGTCAGTGGCTCGGCGACCGTCGAGGGATCAGTCACATGCGAGGACATCGAGAAATCAGGCAGCCTGAGGATCGATAAAGACCTCAACTGTGAGTCCGCCCAGTTCTCGGGCTCAACCAGCATCGAGGGCTTCGGGAGGTTCAAGAAAGAGCTGAGGAACAGCGGCTCAATCAGGTTTGGTGAAGACATCGAGTCAGAGGGGCCGGTCAGGTTCAGCGGTTCCATTGAAGTGGACGGAAGGATAACCGCCAAATCATTAGAGGGAAGGTTGGGCAGGAAGGATAGCAATGTCCGCGAGGGGATCGAGGCCGATTACGTAGATATCAGGCCTGGTAGGAACAACTGGAGGGACGAGGGTTATCTGATCACATCTGATATCGTTGGAAAGGAGATCCTCCTTGAAAATGTGGAGTGTAATAACGTGACAGGTGACAAAGTTACCATCATGCAAGGCTGCAGGGTCAACGGGCATATCAAATACAGGGAATCCGTGCAGGTTGCCCCCGGAACCAAGATGGACTCTGAGCCCGAGAAGATCGAGTAGTTTAGAGCATCCTTTTCTTTTCAAGGTGGTCAGGGATTTCCTTGACCGCCCTCAGAATCATGTCGGGACCAGACCCGTCCAGCTGCTGGATGCTCTGGGTGCCCGTCAGCACGGCTATTGTG
>JABIBQ010000034.1 GCA_018652685.1 Candidatus Bathyarchaeota archaeon | reverse complement strand
GATTCTGGGACGTAATGGAGCACACAAAGAACCCAGTGATAGCGAGCCACAGCAACTCCAGGGCCGTCTGCGACCACCCAAGGAACATGACCGACGAGATGATCCGGGCTATGGCTGGGAAAGGCGGCGTCATGGGCATGAACTTCGCGCCGCCCTTTGTCCATCCCACAGATGCTACCCTCGGGGGAGTTGTTGACCACATCGATCACATCGTTAAACTCGTAGGACCAGACCACGTTGGCCTTGGGAGCGACTATGATGGCATCCCGTACACGCCTAAGGGGCTTGAGGATGTATCAAAGATGCCCGATATCACTATGGAACTGGTGAAGAGGGGCTACGGGAAAGAGGATATAGCAAAGATTCTTGGCGGTAACCACCTGAAGCTGATAAAAGAGATAGCGGGGTAGGCTCGATCCTCGATCAGGCATGTGTACATCTGAGACCTCTGGTTTGGAAAACGCTTTATCCAGACCATCTGGTACCCTATGCATGACGACTTTAGGGATCCAGGTAATCAAACCGGAGACAAACTTACCCGCAGAAGGCGCAGAAGAGGCGCTCATTGATAGGTTTTCAAACGCATCTACCGACACACACGGCCTTGGCGTATCAATCGTCAGGTTTCCTCTCGGTATCCGGAGGCCTTGGAGTGCCCACACCCAGGACCAGTACGCATGGATAATCTCAGGAAATGGAATAATCGCTTCCGAGGGCAAAGAGATCAAGCTCGTCCCAGGAAACATTGTCTTCATCCCTGCGAACACTATGCACCAGCACGGGGCGTCAGACGAATCAGACATGACACAGTTATCAATAATCGGCGGAGAAAAGCCTAGGAAAGACCAAATATGTTTGGTTAGCTGAAGATTTTAGGCAGACCTGTCGGCCGTAATGACCCCTTGTTTCTCAAGTTTCTGAATCTGCTCAGTAGAGTACCCAAGGATCGTTGACAGAATCTCCTCGTTGTGTTGTCCGAGTAATGGAGTCGCAGAATGAATCTCCCCGGGAGTTTCGGAGAACTTTACAGGGAAGTTTGTCACTTTGATGGACCCGGCCTTTGGGTGCTCAACCTCGGTGAACATCTCTCTATCGATGAGGTGTGTGTCTTTCACCAGTTCCTTCACTGAGTAGATCTCAGCAACGGGGACGCCGAACCCCAGCAGGTATTCCAAGGCGGCAGCATTGGTCTTATCGGAAACTAGTTCTTTGATAATGTCGCTGGTCAACTCTTCAATGCCCAGCTGCAGTTTCATCTTCTCGACAGCACGTGGCCTGAAGCCGGCTATGTAGATATACCCGTCCTTGGTCTTCGTAATCCCGCCTATCCCTCCTCTCGCCTGGGGGTATTTTTCCCGGTACTCTCGCATGCTCATACCCAACATGTTGTAGCTGGTGACTGCGACCGTGTTCAGCGAGACCATACAGTCTGCTTGGGCGACATCGAGCATCTGACCCTTACCGGTCTTGTCCCGGTATCGTAATGCTGCGAGAATACTGGACGCTGCCCACAACGCCGGACCCAAGTCCCCGTAGGCTCCCGCCATACCAAGGGGAGGACCATCGGGGTCAGCCGATTCTCCCGTCTGGAATATGTGGCCGCTCATCGACTCCGCGATGGGGGCGAAAGACGGCCGTGACTTGTAGGGGCCTGTCTGGCCGAACCCGGATAGGGCTGCGTAGATAATCTTGGAGTTCAATTCTTTCAGCACGTCGTACCCGAGTCCCATTCTCTCCATGGTACCCGGGAGGAAGTTTTGGATTACTATATCAGATTTTTTCACCAGATTTTTAAAGATTTCAAGCCCCTCTGGGCTCTTGAGGTTGATGGCTAGGTCCTTTTTGTTGTTGTTCAGGGCGTAGAACGAGGTACTCGCTCCTTGGACCATAGCTCCTGGGCCCATCCGGCCAAGGGCACCCCATGGGGGCTCTATTTTTATGACCTCAGCGCCGAGGCCTGCGAATAGCATGGTGCAGTAGGGACCGAACCATGCATGGGTTAGGTCTAGTACTCTGATGTCTTCAAGTATTTTCTCCATGAAAATAGGTCTTACTTTCCGTCGGATATAATACTGTCGACGATTGGGCCTAAAATGCAAGGGTCGAGCATTTTTTATGCGTACACACTAAAGCTATTTATCAGTTATAAAGAGGAAGTTTCTATTGATTGAAGTAAGGTTTCACGGAAGAGGAGGGCAGGGCTGCATCACAGCCGCGCTTGTCCTCATTGAAGCGGCATTGACAGAAGGAAAATGGGGGCAGAAGATCCCCGTCTACGGTGGAGAGAGGAGAGGCGCTCCAGTCCTTGCCTATATGCGCCTCGACGACAACCCGATCAGGCAGACAAACTTCATCACGGAACCAGATTGGATTATCGTTCTAGATGAGGGGCTGGGCAAGATAGTTAACATCACAGCCGGGTTAAAGGAAGGGGGAAAGGCGATCATCAACGACAGAGAGGCCCCAGAGGACATCGATCTCTCGGTCAATCTGTCTCGCGTCGCCACGGTCGATGCAACGGCTATCTCCGAGAAGCTCTTCGGGAGGAGAGCCATTCCAGTGACAAACACTATCATGCTTGGGGCAATAAGCGCCGCCACAGAGGTCGTCAAGCTGGAGTCCCTTTTCAACCCAATTATGACGAGATTCCCAGGCAGAATGGGGGAGATGAACGTCGAGGCTGCAAAGCTGGGATATGAGAATGTGAAATGGGAGGACAGGTGATAAAATGAGCTCAAAAATAAAGTACAAGGACATACCAATCGGGCTGGCCGTGTCGGTCAGGCCCCAAACGCACACCGGGGGCTGGAGGAGCTTCATGCCCGTGGTGGACAACGAAAAATGCACAAAGTGTGGTTTATGCGTTATCTACTGCCCCGAGGCGTGTGTCGAGATGACTGATGGAGGTATCAAGTTCGACATGGATTACTGTAAGGGGTGCGGGATCTGCGAAAACGAATGTAATGTAGACGCGATCGTAATGGAACGGGAGGTATTGGTGGGTTAACCACTGAGGTGATTAATAATGGGAACATACAAGATTCTTGACGGAAACGACGCGGCTGCCCATGGAGTGGCACTCTCAAGGCCAGATGTAATGGCCATCTTCCCCATCACGCCCAACACTACGCTGATCAACGGGTTGGCTGAAATGCACGCAAAGGGCGAGATTCAATGTGAAAACGTAACGGTGG
>JABIBQ010000066.1 GCA_018652685.1 Candidatus Bathyarchaeota archaeon | reverse complement strand
TAGATAACTTGGGTCATAACCTGGATCAGATCAGCGAACACGTGGGTGTCACGGTGATGGCGGTTGTAAAGAACAATGCCTACGGTCACGGTATCATCCCGGTGACTGCATTCCTTGAGTCAAGGGGTGTGAAGTGGTGCATGGTGGCCAAATTGTATGAAGCTCTGAAGATCAGGGAGGCAGGGATCACGATGGATGTCCTCAACATGGACGTGCTGTTCACAGAGAGTCAGTACGACTCGGTTGTAGGGAATGGTATCACACAGTGCGTCTACACCAGAGAAGACGCAAACAATCTGGCGGAAGCAGCGACAAGACTAGGAGTCGATGCAAAGGTGTTCATTAAGGTGGATACCGGGCTCAACAGGATCGGGGTCAGGCACAGCGAAGCCGCAGAGTTCATCGAGCACGTCTACAACCTGAAAGGCGTTTATGTGTCTGGTATCTTTTCTACGTTCCAGCAGAACGCAGAGGACCCAAAGATGCTTGCGAAGCTACTCGCCGTGGACGAGAAGCTCAGGGCAAAGAGTATCAACGTTCCAATCAGGAGCATGTCCAGCACCGACGCAACGCTCCACAACCCCGACGGTTGGCTTGACCTTGTCAGGCCCGGCATGAGCCTGTACGGTGTCTACCCCGAGAAGAAAGATCTCTCTGCACCTGTTGATCTCAGGCAGGTTCTCAGTTTCAAGGCGCGGGTCGAGTATGTCAAGCGGGTCAGCAGGGGCGAGGGGGTCACGTACTGGGGTAAGTTTATCGCACCAAAGGACATGAAAATAGGTACCATACACGCGGGTTTCTACGACGGCATTCCTCGTGAGATGGCGAATGTGGGGCGTATCCTTGTTGATGGGCAATACAAGTCCAGTCTCGGCTCGGTGAGCCTCAACCACTATCTAGTGGACTTGGAAGGTGTTGACGCTGAGAAGGGAACCGTCGTGGAGATCATAGGAAGGGAGGGCGAGAACACGTTATCAAAGACCGCTGAGACTGCCGGGTGGATGGTGTATAGCCTGCTCAACCACCTACACACGAACACGCCTAGAGTCTACTACGTGGGAGGAGAGCCCGTAGCACTACTGGCTCTCTCCCAATAACCACATATTATTTTACGGTATAATCCCACGTATTCTTTGATTGCTTTGGTTGATATTCTCATCAAGAACGGTATGGTCATCACCGTTGACAAGGACCGGAGGGTTCTCATGGACGGTGCAGTGGCCGTTGAAAACGACAGGATAATCGATATAGGCGAGACAGACGCGATCGTAAAGGCGTATGACGCCGATATCGTGATAGACGCTCACAAGATGGCTGTTTTACCTGGGTTAATGGACGGGCATGCTCATGCCGGGCACAGCATCCTCAGGACACTGGGCATGCACAACGAGACCTGGTACAAGGCATGCAACAATATCTATGCTCAGGGCTCGACCGAGGAGTACTGGGCTGCGGACGCGGCGCTACTGAACCTGGAGAGGCTAAAGTTCGGTACCACCTGCGGGATCAACTTCTTCGGTGGCGGTGACAGCATTATGCGGGTCGATGACCCCAAGTACGCTAAAGGACACTGCGAAGAGGCAGAGAAGGTTGGAGTCAGGACTTTCCTGGCCGTCGGGCTTAGGCGAGGACCCTATCCCAGCCTGTACTCAGAGTGGGTAGGCGACAAGAAGAGAGACTACACCGTTGCCGTCGAGAAACAGATCAGCGTAAGCGAGAAGATAATCAAGGAGAACCACGGAAGGGGAAACGGCAGGATCAAAATCGCCACCATGTTCCCGACGCCCCACCCTGAAAGGGCTCCAATAGTTGGGAAAGAGCTTGAGGACGTCAAGTACCAGTCCAAACTCACGAATGAACTCATCGAGAAATACGACCTCATGCTCACCATGGACGGCCACAACACCAGCACTATAAAGTTCTGCCACGAGGAGCTGGACATGTCAGGTCCACACTGCGTATACAACCACTCAACGGAGCTACTTGAGGAGGAGATAAGGCTCTGCGCAGAGACAGGGACGAACATATCCCACAGCCCAAGCGCGGTCGCCAGCATGATCGGCCGGTGTCCCGTCACCGAGCTAATAGAAGCCGGGGCAAACGTGGTGATGGCGAGCGATGCTGGTGCCCCTGACCGCTCCTTCGACATGTTCAGACACATGTTCCAATGCAAACGGTACCACGGACGCCACTTCAGGGACAGCGGTTACCTACCACCGGGCAAGATACTTGAGATGACAACAATCGACGGCGCAAAGGCGTTCAGGCTCGACGACCAGATAGGTAGCCTTGAGAAGGGCAAGAAGGCGGATATCATCCTTGTTGACCTCAACAAGCCACACTTCTACCCCCTGAACATGCCAGTTGACAAGGTGACGTTCTTCGCCAACGGCAACGACGTTGATACCGTAATCGTGGACGGGGAGATACTGATGCAGGGACGCGAGGTCAAGACCGTTGACGAGTACGCTATCATGGAGGCTGCTCAGGAGCAGCTTGAAGCCGCCCTCGGGCGGATTGACACCACCGGGCTCTACGACCTGACGAAGAACTACTGGGGCAAGAGCCACTACTAACCTTTTTATCCAAACTCCGACGGCTCATACCGTATGGAAGAGACCGTCTCATCAAAACTTCTTCACAAGGGCAAGAATTTCAGCTTCAAGACAGACGTAGTCAGACTGGCGAACGGCAAAGAGACCGTCAGGGACGTGGTTGACCACCCAGGGGCAGTTGCCATCGTGGCCATAGATGATGGACAGATGATTCTTATCCGGCAGTACAGGTATTCCACGCGGTCTGAGATACTTGAGATACCCGCAGGCACCCTTGAGGTTGATGAGGACCCATACGCCTGTGCGGTACGTGAGCTCCAGGAGGAGACCGGTTACGCTGCAAGTAACTGGAGCAAGCTCTTAAGCGCCTACGTCGCGCCAGGATACAGCAACGAGATTATTCACATCTACGTCGCCGAGGCTTTGACCTCTATTGGAGCAAGTCCTGAGGAGGACGAGAGTATCAAGGTGGAGAAATATCCGTTTGAGAAGGTTCTGGAGATGATCGAGTCCAACGAAATTAAGGACTCCAAGACCATAACCGGGGTCCTGGCCTACCTCACTACTTCTTGATCCTCATCCTGATGACAGTCGCTACACTTAGCAGGACTAAAGCTGTAGCCGCGTTCACCCAGAACGCCGTCGTCAACCCATAACTATCAGCAACCCATCCTATCACTGACGTGCTGATGCTGCCGATCCCGAACGCGCTGAAGAACATCACGCCGTATGCAAGACCCATCATATTCCTTGGACTGAGCATGCTAACGAGTTTTGTAACCGTGGGCTGGTGTCCGAACATGGAGATACCGTAGACGATGACAAACAGCGGTACAGCGATGTTTGCGGGCAGGAACATCAATAGGGCAAAACTGGCGACCATCCCGGTTGTGGTGATCAACAGTACCTTAGTCGGCCCCATCCTGTCAGCACCCCTGCCTCCCAGAAGTTGGCCAATGACCCCGAAGAACAGTATCATGCTGTTGGCGAAGGCCGCGATTCCGCCCGTGTATTGTAAGTCTGTGCTGAGGAAACTTGGGAAGAACAGATCAACGGACCTGAACAGGAACCCGACGACCACATTGTAGACCAGCACGATCCACAGCCCCGGTGTCCTGATGAACTCCATATATGATTTGTCCGCCTTCTGTATCTCTCCCTCGTCAACCTCTATCCTGTCCATGAGGAACGCCGTGCCCACCGAAAGCAGACCGAAGAACACGAAGCTGGCTCTCCAACTGTAAGTGATTCCTAGGAAGAACGCTACTGTTGGCGTGAACACCTGGCCAAAATTACCCGCGGCGTTATGGATGCCCATTGACTGCCCCGTATTCTCAGGGAAAGCTTTTGCAATCAAACCGTTTGCCGTAGGGTGATAGAAGCTAGCCCAGAGAGCCATCAGGAACATCCCCGCACTGAAGACGTAGACATCATTGGCGACGAGAAAGACTAGCGACATCAACCCTCCGAGACCGATGCTAATCCTTGCCACCTTGACGCTGCCCAGCCTGTCGCTGAGGGGTCCGCCTATCAACGCGCCTGTGCCATATGTGAGGAACGTAATCGTTGAGATAAGGCCAATTACCGTGAGACTCGTGCCCAGGTCATCCGCGATGTTGCCGAGAAGGGGCGGCAGGACCAGGAAAAGACTGTGGTTCAGGCTGTGGGCGATACCAAGAACGATGAGGTCTACGGTGTCCTTCTTCATGCCGTGCATGGACGGGCGGTGGAATAAAAGATTAAAGATGGACGCCGTTGAGGATTACCTTCTCAAGGCTTGTCCAGATGCTGGATATCTCCTCCACCGGGTTCTTCCCCAACACGAGTAAATCAGCGTACTTGCCCACTTCAAGGGTCCCAACCGTATTCTCGATTGCCAAGCTCTTGGCCGCGTTCAACGTGCCCGCCGTCACAGCCTGTCCCGGTGTCATTCCCCACTCGACCATGTACTTGAGGTCAAGGTAGTTGTTCGAGAAGTGGTCGTCTGGCATGCCTCCGTCCGTGCCCATCGATATAGTCAGGCCTGCCTCCAGAGCCCTTCTGAAGTTTTGCTCTGTCTCGGGCCAGATGCCCGTGTCCACCATCCTCGTGTGGACCCCGCCCTTGTCCAGGTTGTCCCTGTGACCGCAGAATGCCTTCAGTGTGGGCATGAGGATCAGTTTGTTCTCCACCATGTGCCTGATGTGGCCGTCCTTCAGTGACTGGCCGTGGACGATGACATCCACGCCCGCTTCAAGGCTGTTGCCGATTCCCTTCTCGCCGTAGCAGTGGCCGTGAACCATCTTTCCACAGTTATGTGCTTCCTCCACGCATGCCCTCATCTCGTCAACGGAGAGCTGGGGGTGCCTCGGCCCCGTGTGTGCACTAGATATTGCCCCCGTAGCCCCCAGCTTGATAAAGTCCGCGTTGTGGTACATCAGCAGCTCCCTCGCCACCTTTCTGGCTGAGTCAGCCCCGTTGACCTCCTTCCTTTCACCTGGTACCTTAGTCCTGCCCCCCGTGATTGTGATCATCTCGCCTGATACGTACAGCCTGGGGCCAAGGACCACCCCGTTGTTGATTGCATTCCTGACCGCGAACACCACGTTCCCGATACCACCGGCCTCCCCGAGGCTCGTGATCCCTATCTCCAGTGATTTTTTCGCATTCTCGACTCCCCTAATGGCCTGGTACTCGTGGGACCTCTTCTCAGGGTCCCCGTGCGGGTCGTACCTCAAGTGGACGTGGGCATCGATAAGCCCAGGCATGACGTACTTGCCCGAATAATCGTACTCATCACCGTAGCCAGTCAACGGCCTGTCAGATACCTCGACAATGACACCGTCTGATACCCCCAGATACTTGTCCTTGAGGACACTTCCATCGCCCACGACCAAGTTACCGGCGTAGACGCTCAAGCTTCCGCTCTTCATGGTATCCCATCAACTTTAACAAATAATAGTCCATCGAGGGTCGTTCCTAGATTTTATTAACAGTCTGGCGCAGTATCTTTGATCTGAGGCATTCTCATGAAGACCGCAAAACTGGCAATAATATTGTTTTTAATGGTGGGGGTTGTACCTGCCCTCGCACTGATCGACGACAACCCGAGGAACATACACCATACCTGGCAGAGCGATGACACGGCCCACACCATTGTTGTATCCTGGAAGGCCTCAAGCGAGGCGAATGGCGCCATCTATTACGATACGGTACCCGGTGACGCAACGCCTCAAAGTTACAGGTTCTTCGCCGAGGCCGTTTCACACAGTGCAGATGACATCAACGGAGTCTATCACGACGCGGAACTCACTGGGCTTGAGCCCGAGACGGTGTACTATTACATATGCGGAAGCCCCGAGACGGGATTCAGCGAGGAACAGAGTTTCAAGACCCTCTCCCTGGTCAGGGACCACGTAAGGTTCGTGGTCGGCGGAGACAGCAGGACAAACCCTGACCTCAGGGACCTCGTTTCGACTGTCATGGCCCAGTACGGCCCGGAATTCGTGCTTTTCAACGGTGATTTCGTCAATGATGGTGATGAGGATGACCAGTGGGACGATTTCTTTGACCAGGCTGAGCAATTATGGGTTACCCCAGAGGGGTACGTGATACCCATTGTGTCAGCTATCGGAAACCATGACGGTGGATCGAGTAACTACGGTGAACGTCTCGCGCTTCCAGGTAACGAGGAGTGGTACAGCCTTAACTTTGGCTCAGATATCCACATAGCCGTACTGAACAGCGAGTCAACTGTGGAGGGCTTTGACCTCCAGACCGAGTGGCTTCGCGCGGACCTAGAGAAACATAAGGAGTACACCTGGAAGTTTGTGCTCCTACACCGAAACATCCTGAAAAACTATCACGACGTGTGGCTTACAGGGGTCAACAGGTGGGTGGCAGTCCTCGACGAGTACGATGTAGACATCGTCTTCTCCGGCCACAGCCACAACTACCAACGATCCGCGCCGGTGAACTGGACTCTATCTAGGACCGAAGCACAGGCATCCTACGACGAGGGGATACTGTACCTCACCAGCGGCGCGTGGGGTGCTCCTCTCTACGAGACGGTTGACGGCTGGTGGGTGGAATATACTGAATCCAGTCTTCACTTCACATTGATTGACATGTACACAAATGGGACGTTAAAGCTGCAGGCCATTGACTCGACAGGGGAAGTATTCGACAAATTGGTGCTCAACAAGGACTTTCCCGACGAAAACACGGTCCTGGCGGAGAGACTTATCAATTTAAGGCAGGAGAATGAAGCCCTGGATCAGAGTGTAGATACACTGAGAGACGAAAATGAAGAACTGACCATATCCGCAGCGGAACTCGCCCAGGAAAACGAGGCAGCGATACAGGCGCAAGACCAAAGAATTGTCGAACTTGAGGACCAGGTCAACACTCTCGGAGAAGATTTGGAGACTGAACAGGAACTGGTCCAAATATTACAGTCCACAGTTGATGGGCTTGAATTCCAGTTAGATATCCCCGTCGAAACTCCGAGTCAATCTAATCCGACATTCTTCCTAATCGTCGGGCTCATCGCGGGAGGCGCGGTATCAATGCTCATATTGAAGAAACGATAAGGTCCCTCGGAATTATTTTATCCCCGAACGGTGTATTTCTTGCATATTCGGTGTGTAAGAAATGTCTGAAGAATACGACGTGATAATCAAGGACGCTCAAATCATTGACGGAAGTGGCAAGAAAGCGTACAAGGGATCAATAGGCGTCAAGGGTGACAAGATCGCCGCTCTGGGCGATGTCAAGGGAGACGCTGTGAAAATTGTTGATGCCAAAGGGCTCTTCGCGAGCCCCGGTTGGATCGACGCCCACAGCCACGGCGACACAACCCTGCTGTTCTTCCCCAAAGCGGAGAGTTACATTATGCAGGGGGTCACCAGCTTCGTTGGCGGCCAGTGCGGCGGAAGCGTGGGCCCATACGGCGATTGGATGAACTTGCCAGGTATATCCGCCCAGTACATAGACGACCTTGAGCCCCACAAGTACTACCCAAAGAAGAGCCTGTTCCCCAAAGAGCAGGTCAACGAGATCATGGACAAGTACTTCGACTGGACCATCGACTGGGATACCCTGGGAGGCTGGTTCAAAAAAGTCGAGGAGGTCGGCGTCTCGATGAACGCCGTACCCCTAGTGGGTCAGGGCACAATCAGGTACAATGTCATGGGCAACGACTACAAACGCCACAGCACCTGCGACGAGCTGGCTGAGATGAAGGTCCTCATCAAGCAGGCACTTGACGAGGGAGCCGTCGGTCTCAGCAGCGGGCTGGACTATGACCCGGGCGTTCAGGCGCATATGGACGAGATCAACGAATGCGTATCCGTTCTCAAGGACTACCCCAACGCGGTCTACGCGCCCCACTGGAGGAGGACGGGGAGGCGTAGGCAGGTTAAGTTCGGCGACACGAGGAGCAATAAGGTTGACGGGCTGTTAGAGTCCATCAACACATGCAGAGTAACGGGAGTTCCGACAAACATCGCGCACCTGACACCCGGCTGGAGACTCACCCCCGAGGGCAACGACTACTTGGAGGAGCACAACATACGTGCAACCCTCAAGTACTTCGATGAGGCCATCGCCGAGGGCATGGTACTCACCTTTGACAGCATGCCATGGTTCCTAAGAGCAGGCTTCGACGTCATGCCCTACCTCAGCAGCATCCTTAACCCGTGGCTCAAAGAGTGCGGCAGCAGGGAAAAGTTCGCGGAGTGGCTCAAGGTGGCGGATTACCGCGAGGAGATCATTGACGCACTCAAGAACGGCAAGTGGTACATCAGACTGGCCTACAACCCCAACACGAACCCCCAGTGGGCCGAGAACATCTGGATCAGCGGCCACAAGGACTCAAGTCTAGTAGGCAAGAACCTGGCAATGATTGCTGCAGAAAGGGACTCGGACAAGATTCACACATGGTTCGACCTCATCTGCGAGGACCCTGACGCCATGGGCTATGCCGCGGGGACAGCGGACACCGGTAACTTCCCGTGGAAGCCATATAGGGCGCTCATGTTCCAGCACAAGGCTGGTAGTCTGAGCCTGGACCAGGCCGTCTTCGACGCTGACTACAAGATGGAGAGGCCACCATACAGGAGGCCAGGAAGAAACGCATTCGGCGCCTTCCCCGGCTTTATCAACCAGATGGTCAAGGATAGTAAGATCTTCACCCTGGAGGAGGCCATCTATAAGATCAGCACCGCCGCGGCCGAGCACCACAACCTGGAGGGATTGGGCACAATCACGCCGGGCAGCTATGCCGACATCACGGTGTTCGACTACGACAAGCTTGAGGTGGTTGGTACACCTGTCGAGCCAAGCCAGCACCCCAATGGAATCGAGTATGTCTTCGTGAACGGCGTGGTCGTAGTTGAGAAAGGCACGCACACGGGCGCTACACCCGGTAGAATCGTGAAGAGGGTCTAGCCCTCACCTATTCTTTTTTATATAATCTATCGTCTCTTTCAAGAATTTCTCTGTCTCGGGTTTTGGGATTATTGCCCCTATTACGTCCTTCTTGCCGCCAGCGTTGAACCCCAGTTCCTTGGCACGGGTTATCAGGCCGCGGTAGTCAACAGTACCACTCCTGCTATACATCTGGTCCAGATCATCAAAGAAACCGGTGTTTACCACGACTGTGTCCATGCCAGTCCCCCATGCGAGCCTTCTTGTCACCTGAGAGATGATGGCGAAGGGGGTGTCAAGCCACTTCAATTGGACGCCCCCGACCTCCTCGGGGGGCTCTGCAAGAACCCTGTCAATCTTTTCATCCAGATTAACGAGGTTTGACCTCCACTTCTCGTTTCCGAGGATATCCTCCCTTGTCCTGTACTGTCTGAGTAAGTGAGGTGACTCTGCAACCGAGTCCCTGTCTCCAACCTTGTAGTTGGAGTCGATGCGATAGACCAGCTCAAGTAGCTCGTCGAACGAGACGCCGTTCTCAGTCATGTACTCTTGCACGATACCCCAAAACGGAGGGTTGTCCTTGATCTTCTGCTCCTTGTCTCCTATGAATCCCATGAGGACATGCAGTCTCATTGGTAGTCCAAGATGTTCCTTGATTACCCACGTGTTTGACGGGTAATCGCTTTCTGACGCGCCGTGTGCCACCGGATTGATGTGGGTTATACCCTCGATAGGGTCCTGGTGGTGGTGATCGAACATGATGACTTTTGCATGCTCGGCTATCGCTTTGACGTTACCAGCAGGCAACGCCATATCGCATATGATGATGTTGTCAAAGCCCCTAGCATACTCAATGTGGTCCTCCGTCAGGTAGAAAGTGCCAAGAGGCGGTGTCCACGTCTCGACCTTCCTTTCACCCAGTTGCTCAAGGATCAGGGCGGCGGAACAGAGGCCATCTGTGTCCCAGTGGTGGATGATAAGGATTGAGCCGTTAAGCCCGAACATGGCTTCAAAGTTGATATCTGGTTATTAAAACGTTAGCCGAAGCTCTGCTCCACGGTGAACCCGACGTTCTCGACCTTGACGTACAGATGGACCTCATCCATGGGGTACGCCCCTTCAAGCATGTGCCCGTAGTTGTTGAGAATAAGGTACCAACGGTCGGTCCTGGGGATCGTGAAAAGTATATTCGAGTAGGTAATGTTCAGAGCCTTTGCGTTGTCGTAGGCATAGAACTTAACCTCTGTCCCGTTGAGCCACCCGTCGAACTGCAGCTTCTTCCTCTCCTCCATCACAAAGTAATCAATGGGACCTCCTCCATCAAGGACACTCACCGTGATGTTCAAGTTATCACCGCGTCGAACTTCGAACATGAACATCTCATATTTTCCCTTGTCAATCCACAGCGTGGTCTCAAAGATGACCTCAACCACCGATGTCATGTTCTCATCCGTCTCGTTGAAATCAATGAACTCGCCGCCTTCGTATGTCGCCAGCAAGTTCCAAAAAATAACAAGCATTACAACTATCACTATGCCTGTTACCATGGGAGAGAATCGCCTTCGCCTCTTCCTAGTCCTCTGTCTCCTGCTCACGTTTTGAAATATCGTATCCCGCGATTAAAAATGCGTGCATAGAAGGTAAACGTCAAATTCGCTCAATGATATATTTGAATGATATTTATGAACGCGAAGCAGTCACTCCAACAGAGACGAAACGCGATCCTGGAGGAAGTCCAGGCAAGGGGATACGAAGCCGTGGTCTTCTTCAACGAGGTAATCAGGCAGAACCCCAGCAATACCATCTACGCGATGCCCGGAGCCCTGGGGGACGAGCACCAGACCCTGGTCCTGGACGCGAACAGAGATTCCACCCTGGTGATGCCCCACTGGGGGGCGGAGAGGGTTCGATCCTCAGGTGAGTTCAACGAGGTAATCGCCGTCAAGCAGGAGAAGGGCCACCACATCAAGGGCACCCTTGAAGCGTTGAAAAAATACCCCAAGGACAAGATTTGCTTCGACCTGTCAACTGTATCCGCCCAGATGTGGTTTAGGATAGCCGGCGAGCTGGGCATCAGCCCCGCGCCGGAGGCGGACATCAGCGACCACGTGTTCAAGCTGAGGGCCATCAAGGACGAGTACGAGATCGAACAGATCTGCAAGGCCATCGAGATCACAGAGACAGCGTTCCACGTACTCATCGAGGACACGACACCAGGGAAGAGCGTCTCGGACCTGAAACGTGAGCTTGACTCCAATATGATCGAGCTGGGAGCATACGAGTTCAGCTTTGACAGCAGCATCGGGTTCATCAAAGGGAACAACACTCCGCACCTTAAACACGGCGACGCCTTGAGCCTAGACGTTGGGGTCAGGCTGAGGAATGGCTATTGCAGCGACATGGGCAGGAACTGGCACGTGACCTGGGAGAAATCAACCGAGAACTATATGGAGAGGGCCATGACAGCCCAGGTGGATGCAATCAACAGGATCAAGCCCGGTATGACCGGCAACGATGTCCTGGACATAGCCAACGAGCTCAACAGGGAGCTTGGCTTCAAGGAGACTGTTCGCACCGGCCACCAGATAGGGCTTGACGTGCATGACTATACCATGCCATACTCTCCCAGCTTTGGGCCGATTGAAACTGACAACCAGCCATTGAAGCCCGGCATGACCCTAACCTACGAGCCCAACCGGCGTGACCCTGAGACAAATTACCGCGGCCACATCGAGGACATCATCCTGATAACAGAGAACGGGGCCACCTGCCTCAACGAGATGCCCTACAGAATCACGTGGTAGTTTCACTCCACGGGTTTTTTCATCTACCTAATCATGCATGTGGATTACCTTATTAAACTCAGAAAAACGGGCGTAAAACCCGTTTGGTTAAATAACCGGGATTTTACACGACCTGGCGTATGCCGTCTATGAGTTGAGCGATGTCCTCCACGGTGTTATAGAGGTGGGGTGAGACCCGTATCAGTCCCAACCTGACGCTGAGCTCAACCGGCCTTTCCAAGTTCCTCAATCTGTTGTTGATCTCTCTGCTGTCCCTTCCTTCGATCTTGAAGGTCACTATGGGGCCGTGCTCGTCAATGGTGATGATATCAACACCTTCGATTTGCCCCAGTTCTTCCCTCAGAATCCCATCCAGCTTCATGTCGTGCTCGTATATTTTGTCGATCCCGATATTGCGCAGGTATTTTATCGACTCAACCATCCCCAGCTTGACGCCGTACGCGCTAGTGCTATACTCAAATTTTCTTGCTGTGGAGGGGTAATTGATGACATTTGGATCAAAGTCCCATATTTCCTCCGCGGTACGCCACCCGACAAACAGCGGGGTGAGCTTATCGTACAGTTCTTTTGATACGTACGCCATTCCCGTCCCGAACGGGGAACACAGCCATTTATAACTGCCAGTGATGTAGGCGTCAATCTGCAGCTTCTTGACATCAAGGGGTATGTACCCAGCGGCTTGTATACCGTCTACAATCACCATTGCGCCGACCTCGTGTGCCCTTTCTGAGATCCTCTTGATATCATGTACCTGACCCGTCAGGTTCTCAACATGTGTGATAAACACCGCTTTGGTAGTCTCATCTATCTCTTCAAGGATGTCCTCCACTGGAACATGCCAGTCAACGGCACTGACCAGCTTCGTCGTGATCCCTTTCTCCTTCTGGGCCATCCTCAGCGCCGGATACGTGACCGACGGAAACTCAATATTTGTTGAAATGAGTTTTCCCTTATCCAGCTCAAGGCTCCAAGCGATGCAGTTCAACGCCTCCGATACGCTGTTGAATACTGCCACATCCTCGGGTGAGCAGCCGAAAAGTTTCCCACCCTCGTCTCTGAGCCCATCATAGACCATGTCCTCTTTCTCCTCACTCAGGGTCTTTGTTCCCCCTCTGGCGATTTCCGCTGAGAAGCTTGTTGAAAAATCGATGACAGATTGGGGGACTGGACCAATGCTTGCCGCGTTCAGGTAATTGAGAGTGTTACATATCGGGAAGTCGTCTGATAGGTCATTTAGACTCATTTTCTCACGCCCAAGGATTGAATCGGAAGTTACATAAAACTTTCCCAGCGCCTTGTGATAATTAGAAAAAGGTTCGAAATACAATATTAGCTGTCCACTCAAATCAATTAATGAGTCATCGGACAAGAGTTCATCAGTTTGATGAAAAGTAATTAAACACGCGAGACCGCATACTCTCCCGTGCAACACTTTGACAGTTGATATCGTCATAAAGAATGGGTTAATGGTTCTTCCATCGGGCATCACACAGGGCTCCCTTGTGATCGACGACGGCAAGATTATAGGTATTCTCAAATCAAGCGAGCCCAAGGCGGACAGGGTAATAGACGCCATGGGCAAGGTGGTACTCCCCGGCATGGTAGACATGCACGTCCATCTTAGGGACCCAGGTTTCCCAGAGAGGGAGGACTTTGAGTCAGGGACAAGGGCAGCCGCTGCTGGTGGAGTTACCACCGTCATCGACATGCCAAACACTGTACCAGCCACTGTTACCCTTGAGGCATTCAACCAGAAGAAAGCTATAGCCGACGGCAAGAGCCTAATTGACTTTGGCTTCATAGGTGGGGCGGGCGAGGTTCCTCCAAAAAACATCAAGGAGCTGGCAGAGGCGGGGGCAACGGCCTTCAAGAGCTTCCTAATCGCCAGGTTCAAGGAGCTGGCGGCAAGCGATTATACTCTATACAAGCATATGCAGCTGCTCGCTGAGTTAGACAGGCCGCTGCTAGTCCACGCCGAGAATGGTGACCTCGTTGACAAGTTCATGGAGGAGGCGGTGGCATCGGGTAGAACGGACCCCATGGCCCACTGTGATTTCAGGCCGGACATCGCCGAGATCGAGGCAGTGATGAGGTGTATTACTCTCTCGGCCCAGACTGATTGCCACCTTCACATCTGCCACATAAGCTCAGGTGGAACAGTGGACATACTAGAGTGGGCACAGAGCATCGACCAGCTAGTGACGGGCGAGACCAGCACCAACTACCTGGTTTTCACCAAGGAGGCGATGAACGAGAGGGGCCCATACGCCAAGGTTGACCCACCTCTCAGATCCAAGGACGACCAGCTCCGTCTGTGGGAGGGACTTAATGATGGAACAATCGATGTGCTAGCATCGGACCACGCTCCATACACCAAAGAGGAGAAAGACAAGGGCTTTGACAACATCTACGACGCCCCAAGCGGCGGCGTTGTCATCGAGACTAGCCTCCCGCTGATGCTTGACGCGGTCAACAACGACAAGATTGGCCTTGAGAGACTCGTCGAGGTCTTCAGCACCAACCCCGCCATGATGAACGGGCTATACCCGAAGAAGGGCGATCTCATGCTAGGCGCTGACGCAGATATCGTCATTGCCGACATGGACATGCCGTTCCACATCAAGGGCGAGAACCTGCAGACCATCCAAAAGATCACCCCGTACGAGGACATGAAGGGTAAAGGAATGCCTATAATGACCCTTGTTAGGGGCCAGGTGATCTACGAGGACGGCCAGGTCATCGGAAAACCCGGCTACGGTGCATTCCAGCGTCCTCTGGTCTAGCCTAAACCTCTCTATTTTGTTTAATCTATTATATTTCTCATTAACTATGACCTATTATGGTATGTTTTACTGAGTCTAACGTTAAAACGGGCTTGAAAAAAGGTTTGTTGGAATGAACACCTAGTAGACGCTTTTCAGGAATTTTCTGACGAGTTCCTCGAATTTCTCGGGCACATCCTGGGGAATCATATGCCCCGTCCCCTCAACATCGATGATCTCAAAACCTGACATCTTCTCGATTCGAGCACGCGTCTTTGGTGTCACAAGATCACTGGTTACACCTTTCAGTAACTGGACCGGGCAATTCACGCGCTCAAGGTACGGCCAAAGGTTCGTAGCGAGCCCACCCCTGACCCTGTCACCTCTGGGCTTCAGGTAGTACCTACCGTTCATCTGTTTGAACGCGTGTTCAAGCCTGTTCTCGACGTAGTACTCGGTGAAACCGGGGTATCTGTCTGCAAGCCATTTCTTTGCCTCGACCCGTGACTCGAAGTATTCGGGTGGAGTTGGCCTGCTTGACCTTCCCGTTGACTCGAAGGGCGCGATATCTACAAGCATCATCCCCTTGAACTCGTCGGGGTAATCAGCTGTCAATACCATGCCCATCATGCCGCCCACGCTGTGGCCGATGAGGACACTGGGCTCGAAACCCAGCTGCATGTAACACTCCCTCATGACCTCGGCGTGGTCGGGGAGGCTGATTGATCCCCGAGGCGGGTCGCTGTCCCCATGGTCCAAGATGGTGAGGCTCAGTACATGGTACTTGTCCTTGATGCTCTCGGCCAGCTTGTCCATGCTGTGGCCGTCCATGCCCATGCTGTGGATGAGTAAAACCTTAGGTCCTTTGTCTCCCCACCCGCAGTGGTGGATCTTGTACCCTTTACTTTCCAGAAATCCTTCCTTCATAACGATCAGAAAATGAATGGATTGGAGTGAATAACAGGTTTGCGATGTGGATAGTTTTTGAATCCACGAAATCCGGGATGGGCCTATTGGGGCCTAAACCGTTCACAATCGACCACTCTGTCACAAGCTATGTTTTAACTGTAGGTATTTTACTAAAGTTAGCTGTGACAGAAAAACGTCAAATATCGTTACCATCCCGGAAATACACGGCTCACCGTTGGGTATTTTACCCGAATCCCTGTCTTTCATCTTGATTAATAACGATATGTAAGTGACTTTTTCCCTCATCAGCGACAAATGCTAACCCTAGCTTATGCTGACGTTTGACAACCCATACCCTTCGAGAATGTCCTTGAGGTGCTCTACCTCGTCCTTCTCAGGCGTGTTCATTCCCTTGAGCCTATAGTCCTGTCCCGTGTGCTCATACTTGGACTCAGCCAGCTTGTGGTACCTGAGAATATCAACCCGCTCCAGATGCTTGAGCAATGATAAGAGTTCCCCGATCTTTCGGAAATTGTCCTCATCATCGTTGAGTCCCGGTATAGTTGGTATCCTGACCCAGATGGGTATGTCTTTTGTGTCGATTTTCTTCAGGTTCTCGATTATTAGCTCATTCGACACACCCGTGTACTCCTTGTGCCTCTCCGAGTCCATCTGCTTGATATCATAAAGGACCAGGTCAACGTGCTCGATGACCTTCTCGATCACGCTCCAAGCGGCGTATCCAGATGTATCAAGCGATGTGTGGATCCCGTTCTCCTTTGCCCTCCTGAATACTTCCACCGTGAATTCAGGTTGGCTCAACGGCTCCCCTCCTGATATGGTCATCCCTCCCTTGGAGTTCTCGAAGAAAACCTTGTCCTTCAGTACAGCTTCCATGACCTCGTCAACGCTGACCTCCCTTCCCGCAATCTCAAGGGCACCAGAGTAGCACTCGGCCGCGCATTTACCGCACGCCTCGCACTTGGTCCAGTCAACCTCGTGTGCTCCATTGACCGTGATATGCGCACCATGATCGCAAATTTTCATGCAGTATCCGCACCCGATGCACCTTGATGGTGTGAACATGAGTTGTGGCTCCGATGTAAGTGACTCCGGGTTGTGGCACCACATGCATCTCAATGGGCATCCCTTGACGAAAACCGTAGTCCTTATGCCGGGGCCGTCGTGTACCGCGAAATGCTTGATATCAAATACAAGTCCAGTTGTCATCCTAGTCACCGTTGATTACTCTGTCAACAACGTATTGCCTGAGCTCTTGCGATAGGCTAGAGAAGTAGGCACTGAAACCAGTCACCCTGACTATAAGATCCGGGTGATCCACCGGGTTCCGGTGCGCCTCCTCAAGCATCTCCCTGTTCATCACGTTGATGTTGACCATCGTACCTCCCATCTTGAAATGGCTTCTAATGAGAGCTTCGACCTTCTCGATGGACTCCTCGCTATCGCCCAGGCTGGGGTCAATATCAATCTGGAGTGGGGCAGTGTTGCCATAACCAGGTTGGACGGCCGCAACTGATGTGACCATCTGGGTTGGTGACCCTCCCTTACCGGTGTTAAAACCTGGTGATGGGTTAGGACCGTGTGATAATGGATCACCTGCACGTCTGCCATCTGGAGTTGCCCCAAGCCGTTTACCGAACGGGACGACTTTTGCCCATGAGAACAGCCCGGGTACCATCTGGTAACCACCGGGCGTTGGCTTTTCCTTAACAATCCTAGTGAACTCATCGGTGATTCTAGCAGCCCACTCATCTGCATCAGAGCCACCTGATCCAAATCTCTGGATGTTCTTCATCATCAGCCTGACCCTCTCCCCGTCAGCCCCGGACCAGTTTTTTTTAAGGTGGTTAGCCATATTATCCCAGCCGAGTCTCTTCTCTTCCTCGACCCTCTGCCTGATGGCTGCAAAGGAATCTGCCACGTTTGCGAGTGACGCTCCATCAACTCCAATGTGGTAGAATTCGACGCCACCGTTGGATGCGTCAAGCCCTTTCTCAAGCGGACCGTAGCAGAATAAGTCTAGGAATAGCTCCGGGAAGACCTTGTACATGTGCTCAAAGTGGATGTCAATGCCCTCCGCTGTGATCTCAACAGCCCTCATCAGGTTCTCTTTGAACATTTCCCAGAGGATGTCAACTGACTTCTCTTCACCGCCATAAATCATTTCCCAGAACGTGGTGTCGAAGAGCATTGCGAAATCGATCTTGATGATGTCCATGAGTGCGTACTCCCTGCCGGGTATCGCCAGCCAGTGGCACCCCGAGTAAACTCTCGTCCGGGCGTCCTCGATTGAGTACCCGTTTCTCATCCAACCCTCAATTACCTGCTCGTCGCCGATGAACTTGGGGAAACCCATCCTGTCCTCAAGGAGAATTTCAACTCCTCGCTTTAGCAATCCCGGATCAACGTTCGGCCCAACCCTTACCCCGATGTTTGCCGGAGTCTTGAGCCTGTGAATCGCCTCCAGTACGTGGTACGATACAGAACTTGTGAGGTCGTTCCCGTCCCGGTCAGGTCCTCCCAGCTGGATATACGCAGTCTCGCTCAGAAGGAGGCACGCGATGTGGAATATGGCCTCGTCATCGGTGAGGGTTCCCTCCATCCTATCACTATCGTAGAACGGCCTCAGAAGCTCGTCTAGCTGCCCCCACTCGCCACTGCCGTTGTACATCTTTGCGGCTGCCTGGAAGAAGGTGAGCCACTGGCATGCCTCGCGGAACGTTACCGGAGGGTCATTGACCTGTGCAAGGCATATCTCTGAGATTGCAAGCAGGTTCTCCTTGACCTCTCTGTATGGTTCATCCTCCGCCATTCTGGCTGCTTCCTCCCCATGGCGGCGAATCCAGTCCTGCATTCCGAGGATGATATCCTCCAAACCGTCATAGAACTCGGTGTCCGAGTTGATCTCCCTGTACTTCCTCACCTTGTCCAGGAGCCCGCCCCATCCAAGATCAAGACCGATCTTCAGATCGGGGCAAAAGTGCTGCAATCCCCCGATCCCTGCATCAATCCCGAACCGCTCCTGGTCCTCGTGGAGGTGGCTGTAATCATAATCCGGTTTCCAGTCGGGCTTCCTGTAGCTGTTAAAGCTCACCATGTAGACCCCGGCCATTGAGCTGTCGGGGTCGATGTATGTGGGGTGGACCTCCAGGAGCTTCCTGTAGTTCCTGCCAACAATTCCCGCTCCGAAGAAGCCGCCGCTGGGGTGGTTGGTCTCAGGCTCGTATCCCTTCAGTAGCATGTCCTTGACAGGGACGCCCGAGCCGCTAATCGCATCAACGATGATGGCTTGGTCAAGTGGAAGCGCAACATTTCCCTGCTCATCGCCATCACGTGGGCCCAGGAGTTCTACCTTCCTCTGAGCATGTCTGACCTTTGTCTTCCTTAACCTGTCCAGCCTATCGTCAAATGAGTAGTTGCTTATTCTGGTTCCCATCCGGAGCTAATAGAACCAGTGGACGAGTGAATATAGGGTTTTAGAGAAGAGTTATTCAATTCAGGCAGTTCCCTCTTTCTCATCGTACTGGCCTCTCGACCACTCGATGAGCTCCTTCGCCTCGTCGGCGTCCTCCCATTTCAGAACCTCAGTGATTTTTCCCTCAGCCCTCTTGTAGTTGTTGTAAAAGTAGGTGAGCTCGTCGATAACGCTCCTAGGTAGATCGTCAATGTTCTTGATGTGCTTGTAGAACGGGTCTGTGGTGCTGACCGCAACGATCTTGTCGTCCTGTGCCTTGTCGTCGATCATCTTGATGTTAGCTACAGGTCGTGCGACGGTGACGCATCCTGTGAAGGTAGGCTCGTTGATTAACAGTACAACGTCAAGTGGGTCACCGTCATCGTCCAGTGTCCTGGGAATGAAACCATAGTCTGCCGGGTAATACGTGTAAAGGACCCTGTTGAGCTTGAACACGCCCATGCGTGCGTCGTACTCGTACTTGTTGCGGCTGTTCCTCTGGATCTCAGTTACCACGTAGATCGTGTCAGGCGCGTTGGGGCCGCTGTCAAAGTCCCGCCAGTAATCAACCATAGAATCGATTCAAAAAATGAATCCTCGGATATAGGTGTATCTAAACTACCTTTTCAGGCTCATCGAGAGCGGTGAGCACCTCACGCCAAATCGCCAGAGTCTCAAGAGCCTCCTCCTTTTCCAGCCTCTGGATGACAAAACCAGTGTGTACTAATACATAGACGCCGGGCACAATGGTTCCCTCCTCCATGAGGTCAATGATGGCCTCACGCTTAACGCCACCGAAATCAACGATGGCCATCCTTCCGTCAACGCTCTCAACCAGACCTGGAACCGCTAGACACATATCATGGAGAAACCACGGAAGGCTGAATATAATCGTTCGGGTTGGGGATGGTTTAAATTGAGCACAAGTATTCCCATGCCTATCACGTGAGCATCTTTGGAGAAAAAGCAACAACGAATCTTCTGGGCTATATTCATGGCTACATTCTTCGCCATGTTCGGCGAGACCATACCCATGAGTTTCCAGCCCCAGTTCATAAGCAGTCTTGGGGTCAGTGCCGCTGTGCTCACGCTTATCTACAATATCAGAAACATCATCCAGACATTCCTCAGGCTCGCAGCGGGTACCATCAGCGACAGCCTCGGAAAGAAGAATATGATGCTCTTCGGATTGGCCCTGTTCGCTCTGGTACCCTTCATGTACAGCGTTGCGACGGATCCTTGGATACCGGTCGCCGCGATGATGGCCAGCGGATTGGCACTCAGCATCTACTTCCCACCGAGCGAGGCATTGGCAAGCGAGGTTTTCCCGCCTGAGAAGGCAGGGGAGGCCATGGGCAAGTTCCACCTCAGCTGGGCGGTGAGCAGCGTCATCGGACCAATCGTGGGCGGATTCATCGCGAGTCAGTTCTCAGGGTACAGGCCATTGTTCGTGATCTCCGGGGTGATTACCTGCATCGGTTTCTTCGTCGCGTGGAGGTACACAGAGGACGACAGGCGGGACTCGTGCCCCATGAATCCCACGGAACAGGCCAGGCAGATAATCAAAGAGTTCCCCACTACCATGAGACGACTACTATCCAACAGGAAAGTCCTCGCCTCAAGTTTCGCGGTCTTCGCCCACGCCTTCTGCCACTTCGGGCTGTTCACGTTCATTCCCATGCTTGGAGCCGGAAGGGGCTATGACGAGTTCATAATCGGGATCACATTAACGGCAAACAGCCTCATGATAGCCGTCAGCCTGCCCATAGTCGGGAAACTCTCTGACAAGGTTGGAAGATTCCTACCAATCGTGGTCGGGCTGGGGGTAAGCGTAGTAGCTTTTGCACTCGTCCCCGTCGCGTCATCGTTGTGGATGCTCCCCGTGCTCAACGCCGTGCTCGGCGTCTGCGCCGTACTGGTATTCCCGGTTACCCAGGCAGCCACAATGGAGGCACTACCGGTCGAGGACAGGGGCTCGGCCACCGGCGTCTGGGGTATGATCCTGAGCCTGGGCGGCTCAGTGGGGATGTTCGTCATGAGCGGAGTCCTGACTGTGGCATCCATCGACTGGGTCTTTTACATCAGTGCGGCTTTCACCCTGGTCTGTACCGTCATCGTGGTCGCGATGAAAAGCTACTTCGACTAGTCTTTCAGACCATAGATATCTCTGGCTGACTCCAAACTTACAAGCCCGTTCATCACGTCCTCCCTCACCTTCTCAGGAGCCCTATCCCTCGGGTCACCGTAACCTCCCCCTCCAGGAGTCCTGATGATGAGAGTGTCATCCCTGTAGAGCTCGACCGTGACCTTCGACGGCAGCTTTGTCTCCGTTCCGTCCTTCTTGACGAGGATGAACTCACCCAGCGTGCCTCCGTGGCCCCCTTTTAGCCCCCAGGGCTTGATCTTGTTCCGTTCCGCCATGATGCTCAACGTGGCCTTTTCGCTTGTGAGAGTCCAGACCCGCTCGATGCCGCACCCTCCCCTGAACTCCCCCGGACCACCGCTGTCGGGCCTGAGCCTGTACGCCTTGAACCTGAACGGCAGGTAAGCCTCCAAGGTCTCGATGGGCGTGTTCATGGTGTTGGTCATGTTGATGTGGATCCCGTCAACGCCGTCACTCACGGGCCGACCGCCGTTTCCGCCGCCTATTGTCTCGTAGAAGGTCCAAGGCTCACCGTTGTCAAGTATCCCTCCTATGGTGATGTTGTTCATGGTCCCCTGGCTGGCAGCTGGCACCTTGTCAGGTATCATTTTACTGAGCGCTCTCATGATGACGTCCACGTTTCTCTGACTGGTCTCAACGTTTCCACCAGCAACAGGTGCCGGTCTGTTGGGGTTCATCATGCATCCCAACGGGACATTGAGGGTGATGGGCCTGAAGCAGCCGTCATTGACAGGAATTGTGGGGTCCGTTGTGCTGATGAGTGTATAGTAGATGCCCGCGACGGTCACGCCGAGGGGGGCGTTGACTGGGCTCTCCACCTGCGGAGAGGTGCCAACGTAATCGAACGTCAATGAGTCCCCTTTTTTGGTCACACTGACCTTTATCTCGACATCCATCCCCATTCGCGGGATATCTTCCAGATAATCAAACCCCTCGTAGACGCCATCAGGCATGGCTGAAATCTCCTGCCTCATGCGCCGCTCACTATAGTCCATAATCTGGGACATCGCAGAGTGAAGTGTCTCAACACCGTACTGGTCCACAAGCTCAAGCACCCTCCTAATCCCAGTGTAATTGGCAGCTATCTGGGCCCTGAGATCGCCCATCTGGACGTCCGGTGTCCTAACATTGCTCCGGATAAGCTTTGAAAGCTCCTTGTCTACCACCCCTCCCCTGACAAACTTGACTGGGGGAATGACCAAACCCTCCTGATACAGCTCGGTGGAGTCCGGCGCGAGACTTCCCGGCGTCTTCCCCCCGATATCGGTGTGGTGCGCCTTGTTGGCCGCGTACCCAATTATCTTCCCATCGTGGAAGACTGGCGCAATGAGCGTCAGGTCAGGCAGATGGGTGCCGCTGATGTAGGGGTCGTTGAGAAGTAGCATGTCCCCTTGGTTTAACTCCCCCTCGTACTCCTCCAGGCCCAGCTTTATCGCCAACGCCAATGAGCCAAGATGTACCGGGATGTGCTCCGCCTGAGCAATGAGCTCCCTGTTGTGGCTGAAGAGCGCGCAGCTGTGGTCCATACGTTCCTTGATGTTGGGGCTGTACGCCGACTTCTTGAGTGAGATGCCCATCTCCTCTGCCGCGTAGATGAGGGCACCCTTGATGACCTCAACGGTTGTGTAATCAATCATTTCCTGATCCTCCTCAGGGACATGATACCATTACAATCCTGCCGTAGAGTCCATCCGGGGTAGACAACCGTCGTTGAATCGTACTGCTCAACGATGGCTGGTCCCTCAACCTCCTTCCCCAAGCCTCTTCGATCATAAACCCCGGTATCCGCCCAGTCACCTAGTGACTCGAAGTAGACTCTTCTCGTCTCCCTCGGGTTAGACCTCCCCATTAATCCCCTATCAACCAGGCCGGGGGTCTCAAGTAGACCTATCGCCCTGAGCTTCGCGTTCACTATCTCCACGGACTCGCCCTCGTCCATGTATCCGTATACCTCCATGTGCTTCCCGTGGAACCCGGTCAACACATCCTTGATGCTCTCCACCGTGAACCGCCCACTTGTTTCAACGTTGAGCTCGAATCCCTGTCCCCTGTACCTCATGTCAAGGGTCCTCAGGAACCTGTGCCTTGACTCTGGAACACTCTCAAGCTCAAGCGTTCCCCTTCCCCGTTCTTCCATCATTAGGAAAAGCTCTTCGACCGAATCGGAGTCAACATCATCAGTTTCTGATAGAACCGGGTTGCTGTAATCATGGAAAAGGTCTGCCGTCAGCAACCCAAGGGCGCTAAACATACCAGGGTTTCTCGGAAGCATGACCCTGTTGATCTCAAGCTCCTCTGCGAGGGCGCAGACATGCATCGGCCCCGCGCCGCCGAAGGCGACAAGCGAGAAATCCCTTGGGTCATAACCCCGTTCCACTGATACGATCCTGAGAATCTTACCCATCATGCTGTTGGCGATCCTAATAACGCTCACAGCCGCCTCGTACTCGTCAACTCCAAGCCTTGAACCAAGCTCTCTGTAAACCTTCTCGGCGTTCCCTGGGTGAACTTTCATCTCCCCTCCAAGCAACTCACCTGGATTCAGCCTCCCCAAAACAAGATTCGCGTCAGTGATGGTGGCCTCGGAGCCTCCTCTGCCATAGCAGGCAGGTCCAGGGAGGGCCCCGGCGCTGATTGGCCCCACCTGAAGCGAGCCGTTATGCTCCCTTGCAATGGTTCCGCCCCCCGCGCTACACTCCGCGAGGTCGATGAACGGGAACCTGACGGGGTAGCCGCTTCCCTTGACCAGCCTGCCCATGTGGATAGTACCGGCAACCTCGTACTCTGGAACAACCTCAGGTATCCTGCCCCTAACCGTGCCAACCTTGGCGGTTGTACCTCCCATGTCGAAGCTTATGATATCCCTGACCCCAGTCATCTCCCCAAGCCACGCCGCCGCGATGACTCCTGCAGCTGGTCCAGACTCGACTATGGTGGCTGGCTTCATGCTCACCACGTTGCTGCGGGCAAGCCCGCCGTTGCTCTGCATCACATAGAGCTGTGTGTCCAAACCGAGACCATTCAGGTCTTCCTCCAGCTGGGTGATGTACGTGTGGATGACGGGCATCAATGCGGCGTTGACAACAGCGGTGCTGAACCTCTCGTATTCCCTGTATTCGTTGCTTATTTCGTGGCTCGCAGTAACTTGAAGCCCTGGAATGGCTTTCAGCAGGGCTTCCTTTACAAAAGTCTCATGCGTCGTGTTGGCATAACTATTGATGAAACCGACCGCGAGGGACTCTATCCTGTCCTCTCTGATCTTCTGGATAATGGATTCCAGCTCCTTATGGTTAATATTACCTTCAATTACTCCTTTAGGTGAAATCCTCTCTTTGATGATGTACCTGTGTCTTCTCTTTACCAACATCGGAGGCCTCTCGAAGAACAGGTTGTAGACCTCGGCCCTCCTCTGACGGCCAATCTCGATGACGTCCTGGAAACCAGATGTGGTCAATAGGCCGGTCCTCGGGAGCTCAAGGTCAACCTGCCCAAACAGTGCGTTAGTGGCGATAGTGGTGGCGTGCCCGATCATCTTGATTGATCCAGGTGGATGCTCACCGAGGAACATATTGACCGCGTTCACTACCCCCTGCTCAGGATTCTTTGGAACAGACGGAGTCTTGATGTTGATTATCTCACCAGAAACCTCATCGAGGGCAACCAGATCAGTAAAAGTTCCGCCCACATCGACGCTAACACGATACATAGTAACAACTATGAGCCCTGTGGATGGATAAAATAAACGAAAAATTAGGGTTTGAGCTTTATGCCACCCATTTTGATGGCCTCAAGTACGATATGGCTCTCAGCCCTTGCGATTCCCTCGATCTTGTTGATCTTGTCAAGCAGGACCAGCGCGGACTCCCGTGTCTCACACATCGCTAATGCAAGGAGCTCGCAGTCCCCTGAGACACGCATCACTACGTTGATCTCAGGGTGATCCGCAACCTCGTCTCCTATCTCACTCAAGTCACAACCCTGTGAGGCGGCGATCCTGAGGCAGAGAGGATAATAACCCAGTTTATCGGGATCGGTTATACTCGTATAACCCATTATCACCCCTGATTCCTCCAATGCCTTGACCCTAGAGGACACGCTGACATGACTGATATTCAGTTGCTTGGCAAGCTCGCGGAAACTCTGCCTGCTGTCCTTAGTAAGCAGCCTCAGTATCTCCGCGTCATGGTCGTTTCTGTGCGTCATTATAGGTTCACTACTTCGTATTCGCTGAATAACAGATCTACCATGCCATCATAGTCGATAAGCTCGACACCGTCAACCATCCTCTCGGCAAGTCCACGCTTCTCAAGGTCAACCTTGAGGGCGTACACTTTCCTATCCCCGAACTCAGGCACGTCCTTTCTTCCGCTGTTACAGAAGAGTGTGGCTTCGTGCATGAGAAACAGGTCGGATTCCGCTGACATCGCTTTCTCAAGAATGTCTCGATCATTGGTGTTTAGAATTATTAGCTTCATATTATCACCTAGAACACGAGGCTGGCCTCGGCCCCCTCGATTAGGTCACTGATTTTCTCCTTGTCGGCGATCTCGACCTCATCCACAAGGTCATCCTCGCTGAATCCGTTCTCCTTTAGGGCAACCTCGTCCACGTACATCTCGATATCAATGTCAGGCAGATCTGCTAGAAACTTCTTTGTAAGAGTGTTGTCCACCATGTTCAGTGAGCCAAACACACCTTTCCCAGTCCAGAGAATCTTGACCGTATGATCCCAGAGCCCTGCGGCCGTCCTCAGCCCCTCATAATAGTTGAGATTCCTGAAAGGGGCTGACTTGATCACGATCAATATGTCTTTCTCCAATCATCTCGCCCCCGTCATGCTCAATACCACATCCGCCTCGGCGACCATTTCGCCAAGGTCAAAGATTCCTCCGATATCGACACCCTCCGGAATCATCCCCTCGTTGATGCCCCTCAGCTCCATGCAGACCCTGCACCCGCTAATAGTGACACCAAGCTCGACAAGCTCCTTGAGGCTGTCGCTGACGCTGTCCATGTGGAATGGGTCCCCGCTCTGTGACGTGACAGGCCCGTAGACCCCGTCCATCATGAGGTAGATATCGACGTCGTGCCCCTTCGCAATGGCCGCCTTGCTCAGACCGAGAACGTGGTCCACGCTCTCATTCTGGAAGGGAGACTCACAGAGGAGCATCATCATACGTCCCATGTGTTCACCTAGATGAACATCTGGACCTGTGCGTCCATAGCGAGGTCTAGGAACGTGGCCGCTCCCACGATCTCGTCAACCTCGTCGATGAGATCTTCTTCCTTGACATCCATCATCGCCATGGTTGTGCTGCATGCGTAGATCTTTACATTCTCCGTGTCCCTGCACATCTTTAGAAGCTCTGGTAGGCTCGGAACGCCTACTTTCTTTATCTTTCCCTTCATCATGCCAGTGCCCACGCTCATGATTCCTGGGAGCTTTGCCTTGTCCAGTCCGCCTTTCTTGACCGCATCAAGACCCCAGAACGTGAAGAACAGATGTACCTCCGCGTCCATGGCTCCTCCTGTGCTTGCCAGCATGAATACTGGGTATAGTTTATCTAGTGTCCCGCTGTGGACGACGTATGCGTGTTTCATTTTTTCAGTCATTTTTAACTCACCTTGATTATAAACTCGTACTCACCGTCAGACTCGGTTGTCTCGATGATCTCTGCGCCTGTCTTTTTTGCCCACGCGGGAACGTCCCTAACGCTCCCTGGGTCAGTGGCTACCAGTTTTAGTAGCTGTCCCGACTCCATTATCTTCGTTGCTTTCTTGAGCTTGACAATTGGCATAGGGCAGTACATACCCTTGCAGTCTAGTTCTACATCAATATTGACCATGTTGTACCAAATGGTAACCCAACTCAGTAGTATTTAACCATTTGTTAAAATAATCCACGTTCCGTCAAGACCTTCTCAATGAACCTGCGGGTGTATGGCATGATATTCACTGAGCCAAGATCATCGATGGGTACCCAGCGGGCGTCAGGGGCATCAGTGCCTGGGATAACCTCACCCGAGACGTACTCACAAAGGTATTCGAACAGAATGTAATGATGTCTAACTATGCCCTCGTCGTCGCTGCTGATTGAGTTGAATATTTCAAGCAACTCGACCGGCTTGACTACCACGTTTGTCTCCTCAAGAACCTCACGAGCTACTGCTTCCTCGCGAGTCTCACCTACCTCTACCGCCCCACCCGGGATGCCCCACTTGCCCAGGCTCGGGGGCTTTCCCCTCTCAGCCAGAAGAACCATCCGCCCACGAACAATGACTGCCGCCACTCCAGGAATGGGGCGTTCTGGGTAGAGCCTGCTCATAACGGAGGAATACTTCCTCCCAGATTAAAAAAGGTAGTAAAGTTAAAAGTTGAAGCCAGACTCAAGGGCATTTATGTTGATAACCCTCATGGAGTCCCTCATGTGGGTCATCACGGCCTCCTTCAAGAGGTCCAGGCTCACCACCTCGTTGTGCTTAGCTAGATTACCAAGCATTACCATGTTAGCCACGATCTGGTTACCGAGTCCAACGGCAATATCCCGAGCGGGGATCCTGACGATCTCAATGTCGTCCCTGACTTTACCCACCCTCTCGTAGACATGGGAATCCACAATGACTAGACTGCCGGGTTTCGCTATGGGCAGGTACTTTTTGAATGCAGGCAGGCTCAGGCACATCAACACATCCGTGTCCTCGAACTGCAAATCGTTGATGACCTCATCCGAGACCATCACCTCGCTCTTACACGCCCCGCCCCTCGCAGAGGCACCGTAGCTCCTGCTGAACATGACCTCAAGGTCCTGCGCGAAAAGCGCCTGGCCTAGGAACGCGCCTGCAGCAACTATACCCTGGCCGCCCGTGCCGCTGATAAGTATGTTCTGCTTCATCACAGCTCACCTCTCGCCTTGCGGATAATCTCACGCAGGCTCTCGGTCAATTCAGGCCGCTCATACTTTTCAAACAACCCAAGCTCGACCTTTCCTTCCACGTGGTCAGCGACGTACTTAACCTCAGGTATCTTGTCCAGTTTATCCCTTAGAGCCTCAGCATCGCCGTCAATCTTGACCACCTGGCCAAAGCCCATGTGGTCAACTATCCCGGGGTCACCCAGACCCTGAACCGCATTCAACGTGTCCATCACGTCTCCCTTCGGAACGGCATAGACGTAGTTTCCCTTCTCGGGTCTACCACGGACAAAAGTCCCCTCCTTGAACATGTCAAGGATACGGGGTGGCAGACTTTCAAGTGGACCTCGTAGGTTGAATATCCTCCTCTGCTGGGTCGGGCACTGGCTCATCACCTCGATGAAACTGAATCCCTTGTGTTGTATCGCCTCCTTAATGGAGTTGGTCAACTCGATTACGTGGTAATTACTCCACCTGGCAACGTAGCTAGCCCCCGCCGCCTTCACAAGCTTGGTGATATCAAACGGGAACTCGGGGTTACCGTACGGGCTGGTAACCGTTGTCTCGCCGTGCATGGTCGTCGGCGCTATCTGTCCGCCCGTCATGGCGTAGCTCATGTTATTCACCAATATGACGGTGAGATCGATATTCCTCCTTGCCGCGTGAATCAGGTGGTTACCACCGATACCAGCCCCATCTCCGTCACCCGTGAACACCACGGTCGTCATATCAGGGTTGTACGCCTTGGCCCCAGTGGCGAAAGCGATAGCCCTGCCATGAGTTGTGTGTAACGTGTCCCCGTTAAAGTTCGGGCTCGGAATCCAAGCCGTGCAGCCGATGCCCGAGACCGCCAAGATCTTGTCTTGGTCAAGCCCAAGATCATCGATGGCTCTGAGGAAACAATTGAGGATTATTCCCCCACCACACCCTGGGCAGAACGCGCTCGGCTGACTCCTCACATATTTGTCACGGAAATAATACAGGTTCTTCATTGGAGTTCCCTCCTGATTACCTCAAGCACTTCACGTGAGAACGGCAGGACTCCACCCACCTTTGCGAGGGAAACCACCTTGGTCTCACCCTCAACGACACGCTGGACCTCCTTCACCAGTTTACCCGTGTTCATCTCAACCACGATAATAGCGTCAACCTGCTCAGCTAGCTCCCTGACCGGCTCCTCTGGGAACGGCCATATGGTCTTGAGCCTGAAAAGACCTGCCTTGATGCCCTCTTTTCGCGCTTCCTCCACCGCCTCCACGCTGGGACGTGCAGAAGCACCGAAACTCAGGATCGCGACCTTGGCGTCATCCATCTCAACCTTGTGAATGTCCCTTATCACGGGCTCCGCGTTGAGAATCTTGTCTCTAATCCTGTACACGATCCTTTGGTGGTACTCCGGCGAAAAGTTACGGACACCGTTCGGCTGATGAGTCGAACCCGTAACTAGCAACCTGTGGCCCTCGCCAAATGCAGGCATCTCGGGGACTCCACTGGGTTTATCCGTACCCCAAGGAGTAGATTCCAAACTCGTCGGCTTCTTCCTGTTGACTATCTCAACCTCCTCCGGAATAACCAACTTCTCCTCGATGTGCCCAATAAGCCCATCACTCATGAGCATGACAGGGGTCCTGTACGTCTCGGCCAAATTGAACGCCCTCACCGTCAGGTCAAACATCTCCTGGACGCTCCACGGGCTGATGGCTATAACCTCATAGTCCCCGTGAGCCCCATATTTAGCGGCATAGATGTCCTGCTGGCTCGGGTCAGTGGACTGGCCTGTGCTGGGTCCACTTCTCTGAACATTAACCAGCACAAGAGGCGTCTCCGTCATATGGGCATAACCGATGTTCTCCTGCATCAAGTCGTACCCAGGCCCACTAGTGGCTGTCATTGATTTCGCACCCGCCCAGCTCGCCCCAATTATGCTGGCGATACTGGCGATCTCGTCCTCCATCTGCATGAAGATACCGCCCTCTTTGGGCAGCTCCAACGCGATATGGTGGCTGATCTCACTGGCAGGGGTAATGGGGTAACCAGCGAAAAAACCCAGGCCGGCCCTGATAGCCCCCTCGGCACACGCCACGTTACCAAGAACCAAATGTTTACCCGGCTCAAGCATCCTGTATCTCCTCCACGTTCAAAGCAAAATCTGGGCAGTACCTTTCGCACCACCTACACCCGATGCATACACCGTCCACCACGGGCAGGGTACCGCCTAGGGCCGTCTTCTTGTCTGATTCCTTCAAAATCTTCCCACCGCGGGACTCACATACGTGTACACAGATGAGGCAGCCCTTGCACTGGTCCTCATCAATGGTCACACTGAATTTTTTTGCCGTTTCCATACACCTCGAAACGCTAACTCGTGAACATAAACCAGCCACAGTTAAAACAATGCGGGTCAAATTCAGACGACGCGCATGCTCTTCAAAATATTTTTAATATCCCTTTCTCATTTCTGTAGAGCGGGGTGTTTTAATGGGCATCTGGGTCTGGCTTGAGGGACTGGCTTATTCTTATGGTTATTCCGGTGTTTTCCTCCTTGCCCTTGTGTGTAACCTCACGTTCTTCTTGCCGGCTCCTCTGGTTGTGCCCGTCTACGCCATGGGTGTAACTCATAGCCCCCTACTTCTGGGGTTGAGTAGCGGGGTGGGCAGTGCCATCGGTGAGTTCAGCAGTTATTTCATCGGTATGGGAGGGAGCAAGATAATTATGAATCGATATGGTAAGCAGTTGGATCTGACGAGGAGGCTTCTTGAGCGCCATGGGGCTTTTCTGATTTTCTTGTTCGCGTTGACCCCGTTGCCCGATGATCTTCTGCTTGTGACTTATGGAGTGATCAATTATGACCTTCGGAAGGCGTTCTCAGCGATGCTTCTTGGAAAGATTCTCATGAACGCCATTGTGGCGTATGCTGGGAGGTACAGCTTTGAGTTCATCTGGGGCAATATTGTTTCCTTGTCCCCATTTCAGTTGATGCTCTTCAGCATTCCAGTGGTTTTAATTGGTGCATACCTTCTGAGGCAGGACTGGATTGACCTGCTTCTTAGGTTGGAAGATGAAGAATAATTTCCCCGGGTTTGGGCGAGTAGGTGTGTGAGTTTTATATTCCCAGTTTTTTAAGCACCAGGTTGGCTACGCTGCTGTCCTGGATGGCTATGCCCACTGACTTGAACACAGTTATGGTGTCCTCCTTAGTCCTACCCTCCTTTTGTCTTGTCACCAGTTCCTTAAGCTCGGCGTGGACGTGGTCCCATGTGATAGCGCCCTCCTCGATGGGTATCAGTATGTCTCCGGCCTCCAGCTCGATTCCCTCCATGTCATCGATGACTAGCTTGGACTCGGCTACTGTCGCTGTGTCTAGCTCCCTCCAGTCGGGGTAGAACGCTCCGATGGCACTGACATGTACCCTCTCCTTGAGCCAATCGCGCTTTAACACAGGCTTTGGGCTAGTTGTGGCGGTGAGGACTATGTCAGCATCCCTACACGCCTCCTCTCCTGACTCAGCCGCGATGACTTGTATTCCCAGTTTTGCTGACATCTCTTCTGCGAACTTTTTTCGTGCCTCGGGGTAAAGGTCGTAGACGAATACTTTCTCTATGTCCCTTACCGCGCAGGCCGCCATTACCTGTGTCCTTCCCTGTATGCCCGCTCCGAAGATGGCGACGACCTTTGCGTCCTTGGGTGCGAGGTATTTCGCGGCTACCCCTGTGATTGCGCCTGTCCTCATTGCGGTCAGGTATGTCGCGTCCATGAACGCTTTTACCATTCCAGTCTCGGGATCGTTGACTATGATCCATGCGACAGTTGTGGGAAGCCCTTTCTCCCTGTTTCCGGGATAGATGCTGATGATCTTCGTGGCTTGGGCTTCGAGGTCCGTAAGGTAGCTTGGCATGAAGCTGATGCTGCCATTGTGTTTCTCGACCATTATGGTGCTACGCGGGGGCATCACGACGTTTCTTTTGGCATATTCCTTGAAAGCCATCTCGACTGTCTCGATGGTCTCCTTCATGGTCAGGTTGTTCTCGATGTCTCTATCTGATAGGAACAGCATGGTTTTCATCCCTTCAATGCTTCTTTCGCTTAAAAAATCCGCTGAAATCTGCCTATTAATACCGAATAATTAGATAGTATTATAGCCAACGAAAGAAAAATATCTATACGCCTCCCATATAATATATCAAAGGAAGCCCTGAGGAACACAATTTGAGCGGACTGCTAGATAGACTTGTAGGAAAAAACGGGGAAGAAAACGGTGCCACACAGATACAGTACATCAAGGCCATACCGCTCAGGGCGTACGAGGATATCGATATCATAAAGGCTGAGGTCCGGGCGGGTAATATTGTCATATGTAACGTGGCACCCCTTGCAAAGACAAACATCGAGGATGTCAAGAGGGGGATCAATGAGCTCAACGAGTACGCCCGCCTCACTGAGGGGGATATCGCCAGGCTCGGTGAGGAAAGGGTCATTATAACCCCGAAAAACGTTCAGATTTATAGAAACAAGGACTAGGCTAGGCGTACTGTATCCAGTAGCCTTGGCGAATAACCTCTCACGCCGCGGAGCTTGCTTATGCTTCGCGCCAGATTGTCAGTCTTGGACTCCTCTCCGTGTACCACGTAGACCCTTCTAGGTGAAGGCTTGAGCCTCCTGACATAGTTCATGAGTTGTCTCCTGTCGCTGTGACCGCTGAACCCCTGTACTATGTGTGTGCTGAGGGCGATGTTAATGATCTCCATCTTACCGTCGTTGCTGTACATCTGCGCTGAACCCATTCCGGACTGGACCCTGCGTCCCATGGTACCAGCTACCTGGTACGATACGAACACTATCCCGTTGTTTTCGTCCGGTGCGAGTCGTTTAAAGTACTCTAGAACAGGTCCTCCCTCCATCATTCCCGCGGTAGCCATAACAATGCAAGGCCCTCCCTCCACGATCTCGTCTCTCATGTCGTGCTGTTTGACGACGGTGAAGTAATCTGACTCGAATGGGTTGACTCCTTCCTTGAGTATCTGGTCTCTAACCTCGTGACTCAGGTAGTCGGGGTACGCTGTGTGGATACCCGTGGCCTCACTGATCATGCCCTCGATATAAACCGGGACCTGTAGCAGGTTTCCCTCGTTCATGTGCTTGTTGATGACCATGAGGATCTCCTGTGCCCTGCCAACGGCTGGTACAGGTATCAGTACCTTGCCTCCCTTGAGGATGTTGTTGCATATGTCCACGAACCTTGACTCCGTCTCCTCCCTGCTGGGGGTGAAGTTATCGGCTCCTCCATAGGTGGACTCCATGATGAGCGTCTCAACCCTTGGGAAATAGCTGCTTGCTGGCTGGAGAAGTGCGGTTGGTCCGTACTTGAAGTCTCCTGTGTAGACGATGTTGTGTAGTCCCTTGCCGATGTGCAAGTGAGATATGGATGACCCCAGGATATGCCCCGCGTTGTGAAGGGTCAACCTGATGTCAGGTGATATGTCAGTGACCTCCCCGTATCCGAGTGGGATGGTGTGAAGTATCGCCTCAGAGATGTCCTCAGCGCTGTAAGGTGGTGCCTTTCCCTCCTTCCTGGTCACGTCGATATAATCGCTCTGTAGTAGGGTCATGACGCTTGATGTTGGCTCACTGCAGTAGATTGGTCCGTTGTAGCCATACTTGTACAGGTACGGTAGGAATCCGCAGTGGTCAAGATGAGCGTGGCTTATGATAACCGCGTCCAGCCTGCTGAGGTCGAACTCCTCGACGTCCAGCCTTGGGAAAGACCCAACGGCATTCCTGCTACCGGGATTGATACCACAGTCCATGAGTATCTCGCTTTCACGGGTCTTTACTAGGATGGCGGATCTTCCTACCTGTCTGGCGCTTCCCAGGAATGTGATCCTTACGTCGCTTGATTGCTGGTAAATTGGCCTGAATATGGATTCCCCTGTATCCCTTAGCACCTTTTCCCTGTCTTTGCTCTTGCTGTACAGGAATCCCCTGATCTGTCTGATGGTCATGCTGGGGATTGGTGGGCTGCGTTTGAAGTTTGGGCTCCAGTGGGTCTTTTTTACTATCTCGACGACGTTTGATCCACCTTTACCTATGGCGACTCCCGGTTTCTCGACCTCAAGGACTACCTCCCCCAGCGCGGGGTCGAAGTATGCCTGGACGAGTCCGGCTTCGGAGATGATTTCCTTGATGATGTCCTCGGCCTGGATTTCTCCAATCCTAACTGATGGGTCGCTTCGGATTACGATGCGCTTCTTGATGATGCCTGCTATCTCGCCGACGATGTGGCTGTTCTCCTGCAAGAACTCTGGTTTTTGACAGTAAATAGCGAGTCTTGGCCCCTCAAACTCGATTCTTGTGATTCCCACTTGTGCGGGGATTTTGTCCAGTATTGCCTGTCTTATCTCGCTGTATGATAGACCCTGCTTGTTATCCATTCTACCCAAACTCATCTATTCAAAATAGATTTCTTCTCTTCCGGTGAGAGTTCTCTGAAACCCGCGTCGTTTATAATAGCCACGTCGAAGCTGTCTCCGCTGGCGACATCCCTCTTCATGGCTGAGTCTACTGCCCTGACAACTACTGATAACATCTCGTCAACGGTGCTATTCTCTTTGAACTGTGCCTCAAGCACTCCGTAGGCGTAGGGTGAACCCGAGCCGGTGGACACCATTACTTCCTCCATTAGACTCCCATAGGGGTCCATGTTGTACACGTGTGGTCCTGTCTCATCGTACCCTCCGATGATTGCCTGGAGTGGGAGAGGTGCTCCAGCTGACCTGTTGCTAAACAGGATACTCTGCACGAGCCTGGCCGCGCTTGAAACGGGCATTCGCCTATTTTTCTCCAGATCGTAGAGACTTGCATTGACCTTCAGTATCTCAACTATCCTCTGGGCGACGGCAACTCCGCCTGCGATCGTCATGGCGAGGTTGTCGGTTATCTGGTACACCTTCTTGGCGTGTTTGCTGGCAACAAAGTTGCCCATAGTGGCACGTGTGTCTGTGCCTAGTATTACTCCATCTTTGCAGACGACACCGACAGTTGTGGTGCCTTTAAGGATTCCATCTTCCTTTGACATTTAATAATCTCCTAAAACAATTAGAAGGGTATCCTTTACAGGACAGCTAGTACCATAAAAAAGTTCACTTTATTAAAAACGTTGCTAAAACGGGAAAACATATTTGTATTTCGTAAAGTGAATACTCGGTATCAACAACAGGTATGTCAACAGATTTGTCCGATCCCGATTATAGTCAAGTTCATAGAATAACTCTCCCACGGATAGTCCTCGTTGGAGAGAACCTACTAGGCCAGATCAGTGATATCTGTGTTGAGCAGAACTTCGGGAAGGCACTGATAGTCACAGGTGAGAGGACAATCAAGATAGCTGGTCAGAAGACTATCGATTATCTCACCAAAGGCGGGATACATACAGAATGTATGTTAGTTGGCGATGCCAAGAGGTCAACCGTTGATAACGTAATTTCCAGTGTCAAGGCGTTCTCATCCGATGTGGTACTCGGTATCGGTGGCGGGAGGAACATTGACGTGGCAAAGTTAGCCGCACATGAATCAGGGCGTTTCTTCATCAGCGTTCCCACCGTTGCCTCACACGATGGTATCGCCAGCAATCTGGCCTCCATCAAGGGGTCTGATAGACCATACTCTGTCAAGGCGACCTCGCCCCTCGCTGTTGTGATGGACAGCTCCATCATCGCTAAGAGCCCGTACCGATTTACCGCGTCGGGCTGTGGGGACATGATCTGTAAGGCTGTTGAGGTACGTGACTGGAGGCTCGCCCACAGGGAGAATAATGAGTACTACGGTGGCTACGCCGCGAGCCTGAGCCTCATGAGCAGCCAGCATATCATGGAGCGCGCTAACCTCATCAAGGCAAGAGTCCAGGAAGGGATAAGGACCCTACTTGAGGCACTAGTAAGCTGTGGAGTGTCCATGAGTATCGCCGGTAGCAGCAAGCCTACCAGCGGTTCAAGTCATCTTTTCAGTCATTCATTGGACCTGATAGCCGAGAAACCAGCCCTTCATGGTGAACAGTGTGGGGTAGGCAGTATCATGATGGCCAAGTTGCATGGATTGAACTGGGAGGCATTGCGTGACAGCCTGCAAACAATTGGTGCTCCGATAACAGCTGATGAACTTGGGGTGGGTAAAGATGTTATTGTGAAGGCTCTAACCATGGCCCAGTCGTTGCGTCCAAACCGTTACACGATCCTCAACAAGCATAAGCTTGACGAGAAAAAGGCAGAGGAGCTTGCCGAGGTCACTGGGGTTATTTAGATACAAGTACCAGGCATCTCGGAGGGTAACAAATAATCTTTTTATTACCCTCCGTGTCCATGAAAGTAATATCCATTTAGGTGCCATATTTTGAGCAGCGTCCAGTTAAAAGTATCAGAAGCAAAACAGCAGCGTGATGTCGGAAGAAGCATAGCCAGGATGGACTCCGAGACCATGAAGACCCTGGGCGTAACCGTCGGGGACGTGGTCCAGATTGAAGGAAAAAAGCCTACGGCGGCCAAGGCGTGGCCTGCATACCCCGAGGATCAGGGGCTTGGGCTTATCCGGATCGACGGGTTTATCAGGAAAAACTGCAGTGCCAGCATCAACGAGTACGTCACAGTCACAAAGGCCGAAGCCGAGTATGCCACACAGGTTAAGCTTGCTCCGGTCGATATCAGGATCAGCGTGGACAACGATTTTATCAGGTTCGTCAAGGACCGCCTAGTCGATAGACCAGCCACAAGAGGCGACACGTTGCTAATCATGATGCTTGGGCACAGTGTGCCTTTCATGGTGGTGAACACGAGGCCAGGAGGCATCGTGAAGATAGCACCCACTACCGAGATCGTGATAATGAGCGAGCCAGTTCCCGAGCTGGAGATGCCTAGCAGGACCACTTATGAGGATATAGGTGGCCTTGAGGAAGAGATCAGGCGTATCAGGGAGATGGTTGAGTTGCCGCTCCGCCACCCCGAGATATTCCAGAGGCTTGGAATCGACCCGCCAAAGGGAGTATTGCTCCACGGTCCACCGGGATGCGGTAAGACACTGCTTGCAAGGGCGGTTGCCAACGAGTCAGAGGCCAACTTTTACGCAATCAATGGCCCCGAGATCATGAGCAAGTTCTACGGTGAGTCAGAGGCCCGTATGAGGAAGATGTTTGAGGACGCCGAGAAGAACGCGCCAAGCATCCTGTTCATAGACGAAATCGACGCTATCGCGCCCAAGAGGAGCGAGGTTACCGGAGAGGTTGAGCGGAGGGTTGTCGCCCAGCTCCTTGCCAGCATGGACGGCCTGAAGGGAAGAGGACACATCATAGTTATAGGAGCCACGAACAGGCCTGACGCGATTGACGAGGCACTGAGACGCCCGGGCAGGTTCGACAGGGAGGTCGAGATCGGCATCCCAGGACGAGAGGGACGGAGCCAGATATTGCAGATCCACACACGCGGTATGCCCCTTGCGGAGGACTTTGAGCTAGATAAGGTAGCAGCCATAACACACGGCTACACTGGAGCCGACCTTGAGGCGTTGAGCAGGGAGTCCGCAATGAAGGCGCTGAGGCGTTACCTGCCACGGATCGACCTGGAGGAGAAGAGGATTCCCCACGAGGTCCTTGAAAACATGGAGGTCAACCAGCAGGACATAAGGGACGCGTTCAGGGAGATCACACCGACCGCTATGAGGGAAGTTTATATCGAGTCACCCAACATCCACTGGGACGCCGTGGGTGGACTGGAGGCTGTCAAGGAGAGCCTCAAGGAGGCGGTTGAGTGGCCGCTCAAGACACCGGAGCGGTTCACCCGTGTAGGGATCACCCCTCCAAAGGGGATACTTCTACACGGACCACCGGGATGTGGCAAGACCCTGTTAGCGAGGGTAGTCGCTACGGAGTCCGAGGCAAACTTCATCAGCGTCAGGGGCCCAGAGATATTCAGCAAGTGGGTCGGCGAGTCAGAAAAGGCCATCCGTGAGATATTCAGGAAGGCCAGGATGGCTGCGCCCAGTATCATCTTCTTTGACGAGTTCGATGCCTTGGTCCCATCAAGGGGCTCAGCGGCAGATAGCAGAGTCACAGAGAGAGTCATCAGCCAGCTTCTCACCGAGATTGACGGGCTAGTGAGCCTTGAAAACGTCGTGGTGATAGCTGCGACCAACAGGCCGGATATCATCGATCCTGCAGTGCTCAGGCCGGGAAGGTTTGATAGGCGCGTTTACGTTCCACCACCGGACTTTGACGCAAGGCGCAAGATCCTTGGTATCAAATCCGAGGAGATGCCCCTGGACGATTCTGTGGATTTGGATTCAATATCCAGGAGTATGGATGGGTACAGCGGCGCCGATATCGACAGCCTAGTACGTGAGGCGGGTCTTAACGCGCTTCGCAGGGACTCCGAGGCGGATAGCGTAATAACGCAGGATTTTGAAGCGGCAATGGCCGAGATCGCGCCAAGCATCACGCCCGAGATGGTGAACTGGTATGAGAACAGCAAGCAGAGGTTCAGGGAGCAGAGCAAGCCCCCGATTGACATAGCGTAGGTGAAATGAATGGACACAAAACTGATACCGGCGAGCATCGTTGACACCCTGAAGCGTACAGGTCCCCTAAAATTTTCTGACCTCTTCAAGAGAACAAAGAAGCAGCACAGCGGCTTCAGCGAGGAGCACTTGAACACCCTTCTCATGAGACTTGAGATACGGGGTGTCGTCAGGGTCTACAGGCTGCCAAAGGGAAAGCGCCGTATCGAGCTGGTATAGGGGATTAATATGGGAGTCAAGCTGGGCAATATCGTTGACGCCCGCAAGATCTCCATCAGCGATCTTGCCGGCGAGATAGTTGCCTTCGACGGCAACAACATCCTATACCAGTTCTTGTCAATAGTCAGGGGCAGGGATGGCCAACCATTGAAGGACCGCCAGGGCAGAATGACCAGCCATCTCAGCGGTCTCATGTACAGAAACAGCAACCTCATGGAGGCGGGTATCAAGATCGTCTACGTTTTCGATGGTAGGCCACACCGGTTCAAGTCAGTAGTGCTTGCAAGGCGCCGAAAGACTCGACAGAAAGCAAAGAAGGCGTACGTGAAAGCTGTCGAGACAGGCGACGCTCAGCAGGCTAGGAGGTACGGCCAGCAATCCGTCGTTGCCACCACAGATATCATAGGGGAGGCCAAGAACCTGCTCACACTCATGGGTATCCCGTGGGTTCAGGCGCCAGGCGAGGGCGAGGCCCAGGCCGCATATATGGCGTTGAAAGGAGAGGTTTACGCGGCAGCTAGCCAGGACTTTGATAGCCTTCTCTATGGTGCACCTAGGCACGTGAGAAACCTTTCCATCACAGGCCGCAGGAAGCTGCCCCGAAAGAACGTTTACATCAAAGTCGAGCCGGAGATGCTTGAGCTGGAGAAGATCAGGAAAACTCTTGGGCTGACCCAGAGCCAGCTAATCGACCTAGGAATACTTGTCGGGACTGATTACAATCCCGACGGGATCAAGGGGATTGGGCCGAAGACGGCATTGAAGCTAATCAACAAGCATGGTAGTCTAGAGGACGCGCTTCCTCACGTCAAGAACGTGGAGTTCCCCCACCCTGTTGAGGAGATCAAAGAACTTTTCGTGAACCCGAGGACCACTGATGACTATGTGCTTGAGTGGAACAGACCGGACACGGCTGGACTCATTGGGTTCCTGAGTGGAGAGCATAACTTTAGTCAGCAGCGGGTCCTGAATGCCATTGAGAAGATGAAGGCAGGCATGGTCCCAAGGGCCAAGAAGACTACCCTTGACAGTTTCTTCGGGTAACCCTCCCTTTTATCAATCTCCATTTACTACAGTTTAAGGATATGAAGCTTTTAGCTATACAGTCGAGCCCGAACGTTGACGGCTTGACGGCAGAAACAGCGAAACAGGTCATGAAAGGGGCCGAGGCCGCAGGTCATGAGGCCGAGTTAATCCACCTAAACAAGGTTGTTATCAAGAAATGCAAGGCATGCGACGGCGGCTGGGGGCAGTGCCGTAGAGAGGGTACGTGTATCCAGAAAGATGCCTTCGCGGAGATCATTGACAAGATCAAGGAGGCCGATGCCTTCGTCTTCACGACACCTGTTTACTGGCACGACCTAAGTGAATCAGCTAAGACTTTCCTTGACAGGTTGAGGCGTGTCGAGACCCATCATGGGTTCAAGAGATACGTCGACAAACCATACATAGGGATAGCTTGCGCCGGTGGTAGCGGTAACGGAGCTGCTCGTGGGTTGTACATGTTGGAGGAGTACCTGAAGAGGGTAGGTTTCAAAAACTATGACCTCGTCACAGTGACCCAGGCCAACCGGGGACATAAACTGCCAATGCTTGAAGACGCCGGCAGGCACATCCTCGGGTAGCCACTTCCCCCTTACTATATTTTAATACCGGACGCGCCATTCTAACGTATATGCCCATTGAGAATTATCTACTTGGCGACGAGAAGGTGCTCTTCTGGAGTGATTTTCAAGTTGTCTTCAATGAGGTAAAGTACAAAGTATACATCACCAACTTGAGACTGCTTCTCTACAGTGAGAAAGGGCTCGTTTTCAGGAAGGAGGACGTGATAACTGAGCAGTGGCGCCAGATCACGAGTCTACAGTTCACTGAACAGGGAACAATAACCAAGCGAGGGATACTCAAGTTCTCAAGCAACAAAGGTGAGGTCGAGCTGGAAGGGCCAGCCAACGGAATGCGTGGACTCTTCAAGGCGGTCCAGAGACAGACCATTGACCCATATCCCAAGCAGTTGGATGACCCACATTACGAGTAATTATATGAGAAAAAAAGTGAGATACGTTTGTTATAAGAGCATATAATGTATCAGGTGCATCAAAAGCATCCTAATATATTGGTAAAGAAAAAAGAGGAATTTTTTTTCACCGGGTCAATTGGAACATTTTCAAGTATTTTATTTGTGTCACCTGAACAAAGTCGTAATCGTTACAGTAACCTGATTATTATAATATTCAAGGGGGAGGGAAATCCTGATGGTTCTCTCAAATTTTAAATCAACTACAAACATACTTCACTCAAGAAGTTTAGTGGAGGATTATAGAAATTGACGAAAAAAGTGTTTATCTCCATCGACATGGAGGGCATCAGCAGTATCGTGAGCTGGGCCGAAGTAGACAGGAACAACAGTGAGTACGCTCATGCAAGAAAGATCATGGCAAGTGACCTTAATGCGGCTATAGAAGGTGCCATTGAGGCTGGCGCAAATGAAATTGTGGTTTCGGACGCCCACGGTGGCATGAGGAACCTCAGGCCAGAGGAGGTTCATGAGGCAGCGCACCTCATCAGGGGCTCACCCAAACCAAACAGCATGATGGAGGGCATCAAGGAGGGTTATGACGCCGCCATGTACGTGGGCTACCATAGCATGAAGGGTACAGAGAACGGCATCTGCGCCCACACCATCTCAGGAGGCTCAGTTCAGGCAGTCTATATTAACGGCCGAGAGACCGGCGAGTTCGGCTTGAACAGTGCACTTGCTGGACGATACGGCGTACCATCGGTTTTCCTCGCTGGCGACTATGCGGCAACTGTTGAGGCGGCAGAGTTCGTACCCGGAATCACCACCGCCTCTGTTAAGTGGGCAATGGGGCGGTACAGCGCCAAGTGCCTGCACCCCAACGAGGCGGCTAAGCTTATCAAAAAGAAGGCGAAGGAGGCACTCTCAAAGGCGTATCCGGCCCCAAGGGTAGTTGATTCCCCCGTTGAGGTCATGGTGAAGTTAGCCACAAGTACCCAGGCAGATGTCTCCAGTCTCATACCCAGTCTTGAACGTGTGGATGGGACGACGATGAAGGGTGTCTACGACGACTACCAAACAGCCATCAACGCGTTGCGGGCATGCATCTATCTTGCCGGTGCGGCGGAACGCCGATAACACCCTTTTCTTATTACCCGCCGTTCCAAAGCGATCTTTGTGAATGATTTGGGCAAGATAAGTAAAAAAGAGCTCAAGAGGAAACTCAGCAGTATACAGTACCACGTCACCCAGGAAAGCGGAACTGAACCCGCTTTCGATAACGAGTTCTGGGGACACAAGGAGGAGGGGATTTACGTTGATATTGTCAGCGGCAAGCCTCTGTTCAGCTCAAGAGACAAGTTTGATTCAGGTTGTGGGTGGCCCAGCTTTACAAAGCCGATTAAGGACAGCGAGGTCAATGAAATTCGTGACATAAGCCACGGATTGAATAGAGTTGAGGTGAGAAGCGAGGGAGCTGACTCACACCTCGGGCACGTATTCAACGATGGACCAAAGCCCGCCGGGTTGAGATATTGCATAAACTCCGCCGCTCTTGAGTTCATATCAAAAGATGAGATGGAGGAGCGTGGCTACTGCGAGTACCTGTACCTCTTTCTCGAGTAGCATAGTTGGTAACCCTCTTTCACCATGTTTTTTAGTCGTGGTTCCCGTGAGGTTGCATAATGAGTGAGCTAAAAAGCCTTTTCAAGTACCTCGCAGTGGCGTTGGTCATTGTAGTTGGCGGATATCTCGTTTGGTCCAACTTCGTTAAGCCCGATGAGACGGGCGAGATTGGAGCAAATATGGGTGATACTCTCCTTGACCAGGAGATCGTAGGGATATTTGGTGAGAAGATACAGTTCAGTGACTACCGGGGAAGCATCCTCGTCATTGATTTCATGGCCCCGTGGTGTCCGCCGTGCAAGGACCAGATACCCATCCTGAGGGAGATTGAGACGGTGCCCGGCGTCGAGGTTCTCACAATAAACATGGATTACAGGTACAACATGACTTCACTTGCAGAGTTCGCGGCGGATGAGGGGATCACTTGGTTCTTCGGACACAGCCCAATGACCGCCCTGGAATTTGAGGTCAGTGCTATACCAACGATACTCGTGGTTGACCAGAACGGGATTGTCATTCACAGAGGTTTCATGACAACGTTCAATGAGTTCAATAGTATAATATCTCCATTACTGGGATAGCCATGGAGTTCACAAATCTCGGTCTAGCATACAGCGCGGGTCTATTGGCCGTGCTCGCTCCCTGTGCTTTACCCATGCTCCCCAGCTTCGTGTCATACTATGTGAAAGATGATAGAAAGGGTGGTGGCTTGTTATCGGCGGTATCTTTCGGCCTGATTACTGTGTTCGGATTCCTTTCCATTTTCATGATAATCGGCATCCTGCCCAGCTTTGCCATCAACATGGTTGCCAGTAAGGTCAATCTACTCGCACCCTTCATTGGCGTTATTCTAATGATTCTTGGGCTCGGACACTTGTTCAGCGATATGTTCTATAAAATCCCTGCCCTAAACCTCGTAACCCCAAAGGGAACAGGGTATAGATCATTCTTTCTTTATGGGTTCGGATACGGTGCTGCCTCGATGGCGTGCAGTTTTCCCGTCTTCGTGCTCCTAGTACTCCAGGCGTCAACCACGGGTGGCTTCATCGGTATAGTATCCATGTTTGCGGTGTATGGGGTAGGCGCGGCAACCGTTATTATACCGCTCAGTGTTGCCCTGACGTTCAGCAGGGAGATCATCTACACGAGGCTCATGCAGTTGATGCCACATATGAGGAAGATCAATTCGGGCATCCTGTTACTCGCTGGCCTATACATGGTCCTGAGCTACTATCTTTAACGTAATATACCCATTCGACTAACCCGTACCCATGGTTAAGATCACTCTCGTGGGCGCTGGTAGTAGCGTCTTCGGGTATAACAGCGTACTTGACGCCGTGAACATCGAAGACCTCCATGGCTCGGAGCTTGTCCTCCACGATATCGATGGGGAACGGCTTGACACAATGACTGGCTTGGCTGAGAGGATGAACGATGATATCGGGGCAAACATGGAGATATCTAAGACATTGATTCAAAGGGACGCACTGGATGGCTCCGATTACGTTCTGATGGCCATCGAGGTGGACAGAATGAACCGATGGCGGCAGGACTGGGAGATTCCATTCAAACACGGGATCAAGCAGGTGATCGGGGAGAACGGGGGCCCAGGAGGGCTTTTCCACACATGGAGGAACCTTCCGCCCGTCCTTGAGATCGCGATGACTATGGAGGACGTCTGCCCGAACGCATGGTTACTGAGCTACACGAACCCGGTTCCAAGGCTTTGCCTGGCAGTCAGCAGGTATACTTCCATCAAGACGGTGGGATTGTGCCACGAGGTTGAGCACCAGTTACAGAGACTTGCTCCAATAATGGGTGTCCCATCCTCTCTCATCAACGTGGTCTCCGCCGGCCTGAACCATTTCAGCTGGTTCAAGGAGATGACTCTGACCGATGGGAGCGATGCTTACCCTCTGCTTGACGAGGCGTTCAATAGTGACAAAGGCTTCCAGCCACTGTGCAGGGCCATGTACGACCAATTCGGGTTGTACCCCTCTACCGATGACAACCACATGGGCGAGTATCTTGCCTACGCGTGGGACGTCACCCCCGAGAAGTACCGGGGTTTCAACTGGATTGATAGGTGTGACGAGAACGGGCAGAAGACTTGGCTCAAGAGCAAGTCCATCATAGAGGGGAAGACTCCTCTTGACATCAAGGGTAAGCTGTCGGGGGAGAGGGCGATGCATATAATTGCGGGTATGATAAAGGGCTCAAACCACATGGAATTACAGGTCAACCTGCCAAACAGAGGACAGATCCCGAACCTCATCACTGACGCATTGGTGGAAACTCCTGCCGTGATAACCAGGGGAGACATCAAGCCCATTGTCGTCGGGGATATGCCCGATGGGTTGTCTGCACTCCTGAACATCCAGATCCTGGTCCAGAGCATCGTTGTGGAGGCCAGTGTCTCCGGTGACATGGAGAAAGCAAGACAGGCGTTACTGCTTGACCCTGTTGTACATGACCACGAAGCGGCCCTGAGTGCCTTCGACGAGCTCATGAAGGTCCACGCCGACCTTCTACCCCAATTTGAGGTGAGCTAGTGCATCTTTTACTCATGGGCGCACACCCAGACGACGAAACATTCGCAAGCGGGACCTTAGCAAAGTACGTTGACAGGGGCCACAGAGCAACAATCGTCCACGCCACGAGGGGCGGCAAAGGTCACTGGGACATTCCTAGCTATGAGTTAAGGCAAATCCGTACAGGGGAGATGACTAAGGCAGCCAAAATCCTAGGCGCGGAAGTGATGTTCCTTGAATTTGAGGACGCGAGCGTTCCCCAGGGGGACACGCTTCGGGAAGCGTTTGTTGATGTCTACCGGAAGCTGAAACCAGATGTAGTTCTATCCTTTCACCCGCTTGTAGGTCGGGACGACCATAGAAGGGTCGGTGAGGCGGCAAGCGACGCGAGCCTCAAGTCGAGCCTACCGCTTCACGTCACCGATTTACCCTCCCATCGTCCTGAGCCCTGTATCTACTTCTTTGGCACGCCAATTTCCGGGCAGGAGCCCGACACGTACATCGATATCACCGATTACATGGATGTCAAGATTAAGTCCTTCAGGCAGCATGCGAGCCAGTGGCAGGAATGGGGAAAGACACCTGTTGATCAGGGTGATTTCACGGAAAGGCTCATCGAAAGATACACACACAGGTTCAGGGAACTGGGCAGAAAAGCTGGTGTAGGATATGCCGAGGCGTTCATATCACGGTCTGGTAGAAAGTACGCTCACGACCTGTTTCCCTAATTTCATCGATCAACCTAACATTTTAAGTAGCTATATCCCAAGGTGCAGCAGAATGATTCCTGTTAAGGTAGTCGTGGTCACGATGTTCGAAAGGGGTACGCCCGATGACGGTGATGTAGGCGAACTTGAGTTATGGGTAAAGCGGGAAAAACTTGACACCGTTATCCCCTTCCCCATTGGATCGACTGATCTCAGGATGAACGAAGATGGCGTTCTAGCTGTTTTAACTGGAATGGGAGCAAGTAATGCCGCAACTGTAGTCACTGCGCTAGGCTGTGACCCGCGTTTCGACCTATCAAAGACTTATTGGCTCATCGCAGGTATCGCTGGCGTGGACCCCATGAATGCCTCTATCGGTTCAGCTGCGTGGGCCGAGTATGTTGTTGACGGTGATATCATGCACGAAGTGGACGCGAGCGAGATGCCCGATGGCTGGCCTTATGGAAAGATTTCTCTTTCAAGCTCAAAGCCAAACCACCGGGTCCCACATTCCACGGATTCCGATATCGTGCACAGGCTAAACCCATCCCTTGTTGACTGGGCCTACCAGCTTACACGGGACTATCAGCTTCCTGATGAACCCGAGCTAGCGGAGTTCCGGGCACAGTATGAGGGATTCCCTGAGGCAGTCAAACCTCCATTCGTCCTCAAAGGTGATATCCTAGGCTCATCTTCGTACTGGCACGGCCCCGTGCTGACTGGATGGGCAAATGACTGGGTTAAGATGTACACGGAGGGTAAGGGCACCTTTGTCATGGCAAACATGGAGGACCACGGGACGGTTACTGCATTACATAGCCTCTCAAAGGCTGGTTTAATTGATTACGACCGCATTCTTGTGTTAAGAACTGCCAGCAACTATAGCACCCCGCCGCCGGGAGAGGATGTACAATGGCATTTTACTGCTCCATTTGTTCTACAGGGAATGCCCTCGTTTGATGCAGCGCATAGAGTGGGCAGTATAGTGGTTCACGAGATCATCCAGAACTGGGAAACGTTTGAGAATAATTTTCCCAAACCTGCCTAATCAAAACAGGAGATATCTCTTACTCGAAGGATAATCTTTAAGCCCCCCCAAACTCCTTTTTATCGATTCATTTGTCATCGGTAGACACATCACTTTTGACGAGGCAGCAGGTTATCAGGGAGACAGGTCTTCCAAAGGTGGATTACCACTGCCACATAAGCATAACCGAATACTCTGACCCCGCAAACCCCACAATAATAGCCGTAACCAAGGAAGAGTTTATCGCTGACCTTCAGGAGGCTGGGATCGATAAAGCCGTGGTTCTCAGCGACGCACGTACAAGTCCTGAGCAGGTCTCGGAATTCTGCAGTCAGGATTTATCCCGGTTTATCGGTTTCGGGTACGTCAACGCCGTCCAACGCGGGATGGGTGAGGAGGTACTCAGGCAGAGGCACGAGCTGGGGTTACACGGACTGAAGCTCTACCCATGCAGCGACGGATACAAGCCCGATGACACTCACGCTTTCAAGGTCTACGAGGCGGCGTCAAGCATCGGAATGCCCATCATGTTCCACCACGCTGGCATGCCCGTTAACTATGACTACCTGTACCACACCGATCCGGCTCAGATCGATGTCATCGCAGAGTGCTTCCCAGAGCTCAAGATAGTACTGGCACATATCGGCTACCCTCGGGTTGACGAGACGCTGTACGTTGCAAGAAAGCACAAAAACGTGTACTGTGACATCAGCTGGCCCTACGGGGACGTGAACCACCCTAGCTTCACTTACCTGCTTTGGAAGGATCTGTTGACTGCTCTCAACATGGGCGTGATGCACAAGATGATATTCGGCACGGATTATCCCGGCGTCAGGCAGAGGCCGTACGTGAACATGCTGATGAACATCAACAGGTATGCGCCCCACAGCGACCTACACCTGCCGATGGATAAGGTGTCAAACATGCTAGACAAAAACGTTCAGCCGTTACTTCCCTAGACCCTGTGGCTGAGGCAGTTCTCAACCACTTCTGGGAACTCGTCAAGTAGGTCCTCGGGCAAGATGTGGTATCCTTTCTTTTTGGCGACATTGTCTCCAGCCTTGCCGTTCAGGTATGCTGCGGAGCACGCGGCGTAGAATGGCTTGGTCTTCTGGGCCAAATAACAACCTACCAGTCCGGTGAGCAGGTCTCCGGTGCCACCGACAGTCATCCCTGGATTTCCAGTCCAGTTGAAACGTGTGTAATCTCCATCGCTGATGATGTCTACTTCTCCCTTGAGGAGGACTATTCCACCAAGTTTCTTCGCGGCATCTGATACGATCTCGCCCTTCTGGAGGTGATTTCCTTTCGCCGTCTCCCCTATCAGTAGCTTGAACTCCCTGCCGTGTGGGGTGAAGACAGTTGGTGAAGCTAGCTTGACCGGGTTATTTGCATACGCCTTTAATCCGTCCGCGTCAAGGACGAGGGGTAGTCCACTCTCCCCTACCATCTCAACGAGCTTACCCACGGCCTCGACTGTGTCATCTGCCATACCGAGTCCAGGGCCAATTGCTACTGCTGATACCTTCCCCAGGATTTTCTCTATGTGGGTAAGGCTTTCGATGGTTAATCTCTCTCCTTTGAGTTTGCAGGTAATCAAGCTTGGGCTGTATGATGCAACTACCTGGGCGGCCGACTCCGGGACCGCCGTGTAGACGAGGTCAAGGCCCAGCCTGTAAGCCGCAAGAGATGTCAAGGCTGGAGCGCCCGAGTACGTCTCGCTTCCCCCAACTACGAGCAGGCTCCCGCTCAACCCCTTGTGGCTGTTTGGGCTTTTCTCGTGGTGGGTCAGGAATATATCGCCGGGGCCCACATAGTGCTCTGCCTCTGGTGGGATGCCTATGCTTGTAGGTATAAGCTCCTTTGTGGCGCCTGGGTTGTTTTTGTAGCCTGTTTTGGGCTTGTGGAACGTCAATGTCAGGTCAGCGTGAACCGCCTCCCCGTGAATGTCTCCCGTGGATGCCTCCATGCCCGTCGGGATGTCAACCGAGACCTTGTACGCGTCGGAGGCATTGATGGTCTGGACCATCTGGAGGAACGGTGGTCTCAACGGTCCTCTAAGGCTGGTGCCGATTAGGCCATCGATTACTACGTCTGCCAAGATGGGCTCGATGAGACTGCTGTCCCTGATTGCCTTGATATTAATGCTCTGGGTCATATGGTCAATGGCATTGTAGTTTACCCGGCTGTTCTTGAGAGTGATATTCTTGGGGTCTCCCAGTACCCATGACTCTACCTCGTACCCCTGACATACTAGATGACGTGCAGCGGTGAAAGCGTCCCCACCGTTACCCGTGACCCCAGAAACAGCTACGACTTTTGATCCCTTTGGGAACCTGCTTGCTATCTCGTTGGCGATGGCCCTTCCTGCGTTCTCCATCATGAGCTGTGTCGAGACGCCCAGTGCCTCGGCGTTCATCTCGATGGCTATCATCTCCTTGACCGTTATATAATCACCCAGAATCATGTGTACACCTTATGGTTCATCCGCACGCGAACAATATCTGGGTTTTCCTTGAAATGGCTATATTATAGACATTATATCACAAAATCTGCTACTGAAGATGTGTTCTCTGTGGCTTCCTCAATCTGGTTTCTAACCGCAATGTAGGCGATAGCTCCCGCGGCCTTTGCTGCCCTAATATCTGTGTGTTGATCTCCGACATACATAGTCTCTGAGACGGAGACCCCTATCCGGTTGCACGCTAGGAGTATCATATCCGGTGCGGGTTTACTGTTCTCAACCTTGTCCGCACCTACTATAACAGAAAACAATTCCCGAATACCTAGTCCAACAAGAATTTCATCAGTTAGCCCTGTTTCTCCGTTGGTTGCTATCCCTAGTTTGAACCCCGCATCAAGGAGCTCAACCATTTTTTCCTTCACACCCTCATATAGTTCGGGAACAAAGGTTTCTGCTTGAATCTTATCCGCGATCCCATAGAGCTCCTCGGCTTTCTCCTTCGCGTCGTACCAGTTGAATCCTTCAAGGTAAAGAGCTGCCCCCGCTATCGCCAGGTCGTCCCGTCTAGGAGCCTTGCTAATTGGACCCGTGGGATCGATGGTCCAGTCCTCTGGGTTTACCCCGGATAACCTAGCCCACTGTTTAGCTGCTCTCCCTGACACGTTTTCCTTGTACGCGGTGTATCTGGCCTTCCCCAGGTTACTGTAACGGTGGCTGTCATCAACTAGAGTTCCGTCCACATCGAATAGAATCAGGGTCGGGCTGTATTGTCTGCCGTTTATCATCAGTTTGAGCATGGGCTTCACATATCCAGTGGTAATTATTATACCTACTCTGATAACGCTTAAATCCCGTCACATTCGATCATAATTAGGTGCAAGTTTTGGCAACAGCTTTCGTACTAATCAATGCGGAGATAGGATCAGAGAGCGAGGTTCTCAAAGGACTGAAGGAGATTGATGAGGTCAAAGAGGCGCACATGGTCTACGGGGTTTATGACATAATCGCACGCATATCCACCGAGACGATGCAGGAACTCAAGGACATCATCAGCTGGAAGATCCGCCGCCTCGATAAGGTTCGATCCACGCTCACAATGATCGTGGTCTAACCCAATCTTTTTCAAAATCTTTATTCCTTTTGTAGACAACAACCAGACGAATTGATGCTCCACATCGGTCTTGACGACACGGATAGCCCAGGGGGAGGATGCACGACATATGTTGCCGCCGTCCTGGTTGAGCGTCTAATGGGTCTTGGGGCGGAGTTCAACGGCTATCCTACGCTTCTAAGGCTGAACCCGAACACCCCCTGGAAGACCAGAGGGAACGCCTCTGTATGTCTGAGGCTGAAGATCGATGAATCCCTTTACGGAGCAGTCCAAAACGCCGTCAAGGAGCTGGTGGACGAGTACGGCGAGTTCTCATGCGACAACACCAACCCGGGTATCGTTTTCCTGAAGGGCAATGTACCCGATAATGTCAAAACTTATTCTGATACCGTGGTCAAGTCGCTGGTGGAGAAGAAACTGGCAATGGACCTCATCGAGAAACATGAGATGGATTACATGGAGTACAAAAACGGCAGGGGGATAATCGGGGCGCTAGCTGCTATAGGTGGCACTCTTGAGGGGGACCTGACCTACGAGCTTCTAACATACCGTACCCCAGAAAACTGGGGGACCCCCCGCAGGATGGATGACGCCTCGATTGTTGCAATGGACGCGACTCTGTCCAACTCCACATTCAACAATCTGGACGAGAAAGGGAGGCCTTTGATCACACCAAGGGGGCCAGACCCGGTGCTCTATGGGGTGAGGGGAGAGACTCCTGAAGCCGTCTATGACGCGATGCAGATGATCAAGCCACTTGAACCAGTGGAGCGGTGGATGATCTGCCGATCGAACCAGGGCACAGACTTGCATTACGATGTACCGGTGAAAGTCTCTGGACTGGAACCGTTCAATCCAGCCGTCGTATATGGGGAAGTGGACTCCATACCAGAAACCATTGAGGGCGGCCACGTTTTCTTCAGGCTCAGAGACAAGACTGGTACTGTCGACTGCGCCGCATTTGAGCCGACGGGTTCATTCAGGGCTGTCGTTCGCAAGCTGATCCCGGGAGACGTTGTGACAGTATACTCTGGTGTCAGTATCCACGAAAAGGAGCTGACCCTGAACATCGAGAAACTGGCCCTTCACGAAACGGCTTCCCTGGTCACATCCGTCAAACCAAAATGCCCAGAGTGCGGGGGCTCAACGGGGTCCATGGGCAAGGGCCAAGGGCTCAGATGCAAGAAATGTGGATACAGAGGAGAAGACTTGGTCGAGGAAAAGGTCGAGCAGGATCGGGTTATTGTTCCCGGAATATACCTCCCTGACAAGGGAGCCCACAGACACCTGATGAAGCCCTACGAGCGGTATGGCCGTGAAAAGGCGATAGAGCTAATCGTATAGATCATTTCTGATCTGTCACCGTGAAGTAGACGTGGTTCTTCTGGACGATGGGCCTTGCCTTCATTGGATTCAGTGTATCCCCGTTCATTACCTCCTCATCCGCTGATGTGGCCACGACCTCCCCGATGAACAACGTGTGGTCGCCAACAGTGTAAGCTTTAACAACTTTGCATTCAAGATGACCAAAACACTCCTTGATCCTCGGAATCTTGACCTTCAACGATGGTAATTGTGTCAGGCCTGTTTCCTTCCACTTGTTTACCTTGCGGCCGGAGCTCACGCCACAGTAATGCATCTCCTTCTCGATGGAGATGGATGGTGAGTTGACCACAAATTCCCCTGTCTTCTCGATCAGCTGGTGGCTATATCTCTGTGGTGCTATTCCTATGCAAACCAGCGGCGGCCTGACGCTTATCGGCATGTACATCCCTACAGTGATGATATTTGCCTCATCTCCTTCTCCACACGAAACCAGTACGATACTGCCTGTGGGTCCGACTTGGAGCCTGCGATTTTCGGGTAGCTCTATCTTGGTCATAGAGAGTTAATGTTATTCAACGCATAAAAAATGTCGATCAAATCATAGGCTCATTTCCGCAGCTTTGTCTGGCCAATATTTCCCCGTAACAGGCTCCAATTGCCCTTAAAAAAAACTTTGACTACCTTTAAAAACGGGGGTACATTCCCTATTCAAGATATTTCGGGCTGATCAACAATGTCACGCGGAAGAGAATACGACGGAGCAATCACAATCTTCTCACCAGAGGGAAGAATCTACCAGGTCGAGTACGCCCTAGAGCTAGTCAAGAGGGGCAGCCCAATAGTAGGCATCAAGAGTGATGAGGGAGTAGTCCTCGCGGTTCTTGAGCCGCAGCTGAGCAAGCTGGCAGCGCCTACAAGTAGCAAGAAGATATTCAGGATCGATGACCACGTCGGCGTGGCGATAGCGGGCCTCAGCCCGGATGCCCGTGTGCTGATCAAACAGTCCAGGCTCTTTTGTCAGAGTAACAAGATGACATACGATGAGCCAGCTGATATCGAAGACCTAGCCAGTGCGGTTGGCGACCTACTCCAAAGATACACCCAGAACGCAGGCGTAAGGCCGTTCGGCGTCAGTTTGCTGTTTGGTGGTGTTGATGACCACAGAGTCAGCCTGATCGCGACGGACCCAAGCGGGAGCTACCGAGGATACAGGGCCACATCCGTTGGGCGCAACAGCGATAAGGCGTTAGCGGTCCTCAAGGAGGAGTATCGACTGGAGATCACGTTGGATGAAGCCATTGCCCTATCTGCACAGGCTTTGAAAGAGGCATCGGATAATGACCTGTCTGCTGATGGGGTGAACATCGCGGTCGTGACAAAAGAGACCAAAAAGTTCAGGTCTCTCAGCGTCGAAGAGATACAAAAGTATCTTTAGCCGCAGGGTTTTTAATTCACACCCATGATTTGGTGGGTGAACAATAATGTCTACTCAAAATACAGGACGTAGAGAGAAAATTGTCGGCGGTGTCGATATCCCCGATCTCACAAGCAAAGAGACCCTTGGGGCTCTCAGAGGAATGAAGGCCATCACACCAACAGCAGTAGCGATTAGGTTCAATCTTAAAGTCAGCGTGGCGAAGAGGATGCTCATTGACCTGGAGTCAAAGGGAGTCGTTGAGTTTGTCATCCGCAGCACGAACCTTAAAGTCTACAAGATGGTTGGCGAAGCCTAGATTTTCTCTATTATTATCCTTAAACCGCTTCTGAGCCTATTGAAAAGCTGTAAGTTTTCCTCGATCTCGCCTATCTTGTTCACTGGCCCATATGTCTTGGTGTCCTTTGGATAGATGGTGACTGCGTCGCTTCTGGGCCAGTAAGCGATGGTGCCCGCCTTCACCTGCGTCACAGGTTTCTCCACTCCCCTCTGGATGTCAATCAGTATTGATACGTGCCCCATGGCTGGACTTGTCCTGCTGTTGATGGGAAGCCTCTGAGAGATCGCTCCCACCGTCAGTGGCGCGGTCAACCTGTTCAGGTATCCCGTGGCCTCTCCCTTGTCAATCACTGTGATCTTGATTGATATCTTTGAAAGCTCGTCACTCAACCTGCTCAACCCCGTACCTGACGATTACCTCTGCGATGTCCTTTCCCGTTGCCTTCTTTAACCCCTGCCAGCCTGGAGAGGCGTTCACCTCAAGGACTATCGGTCCCTCCGATGATTCCAGGATGTCTACGCCCGAGTAATCCAAGCCCATTGCCTCATTTGCCTTGAAAGCCATTTCGATGATCTCGTCGCTCATCTCCTCTTCAACCATCTTGCCTCCCTGTGCCACGTTGCTCTTCCATTCGCCCTCCGGAAGATATTTGTAGACAGCCCCCACTAACTCGTCGCCCACGATGAAGACCCTGATGTCCCTGCCAGGAGTCTGGACGTATTTCTGCAGTATCAATGGGTGGTGCAGCCTGTCAAGCAGCCTGTAGGCGTTGTAAGCCAGGTCAGCGTCATCAAACTTCATACTGCCCCTTCCCATGCTTCCCAGGATGGGCTTGTAGATGGTCTTGCCCATCTCGTTGGTGATCTGGTATGCCCTCGCCAGGCTCTCTGTTGTGAAGGTCTGAGGGATTGGAATACCAGCTGCGTGGAGCACGTACTGTGTTGCGTACTTGTCCCTGCTCCTCCTGAACGGGTAGGTGCTATTCACGACCTTAATGCCTGCCACTTCCATGTGCTCCAGCAAGCTGATGCGGCGGGTTGACTGCTCTGTGCTACCAGGCCCGAAACTCCGTAATAGGCACAGGTCAATATCCGATATGTCCTTCTTACCTAGCAAGAACTTGCTGCCGTCGTTGCTGATCATACTTGAGATGTCTCCAGTGGGGCCACTGTACACTTCGTGGCCCTGGTTCTGGGCTGCCTCGATTAATTCAACGCTATTCTTACTTGGCTTTGAGCCATAGAGGACTAGGATTTTCAAGTGAATTCAATAATATCGCGGCGATTCCGCTGATAAAGTTGTCTAGGCGGTAATCGCCCTGAACTCGGCGTCCTTCCGGTAGGGGGCGAAATCAGGGTCATATTGGACCGTGACTTTGCTGTGAGGATTGCCCTCGACCGCCTTCCTGAGGTGCTCAAGCATCTTCGCTTTTTTCCTCTTCACCGCGGCAACGCATGCCTTCTGGTAATCATCGACGTAGAGCTTTCTGTTTGAGTCGAGGAGTCTTGAAGCCTCATCCCTCTTACCCGTCGCTGATAGCGCGATGCTGCGTGCTATGACGCCGACCACGTTCCTCGGGTCAAGCTCCAGGGCGATGGCAGAATAGTTCAGCGAGTCCTCCCACTGATTCTGAACATTATAGACATTGGCCATACTCGAAGCGATTTTGGATTCCTCCTCGTCCGATTCAGCTTTCCTCATACCCATCATGAGCCAGTCAAGGGCTTCGTTAGTCCTGCCCATGAACGTGAGGGTTCTAGCCATCCACCATCTCCCCAGGTAGCTCGACGGGTGATCGTCAAGGATGTTTCCCGCCTTCGCTAACATCCCATTGAAGTCTCTGACAGCTATGAGCTGATTCATTTCCACCTTGATGGCTTTCTGGTCAATGGGCATGACTCACTCTGGATGGACGATGTCTAATAATGGTTTGGGCGCACGGGTTTTATCGTAGACCACTTCTTTACTTGTGTGGACTCGTTAACCGCCTCAATCATTTCGGGGCTTTTACAGGGGCTGCTTGAGTGGCTGCCAGTGTCCAGCGAGGGCAACATGGTCATACTCCTGACCCAACTATTCGGGTACGGCGTTGAGGAGACCCTGAACCCCTCCATATTCCTTCACCTCGGAACTGGTCTGGCCGCGCTGATCTACTTCAGAGAGCCCGTACAGAACATCCTATTGATGAAAACCCCCGAGGACAAGGACATGTTCTACAGGCTGTTGGTAATGACGGGGTTAACGGGCCTTGTTGGGTTCCCCATCTTCATGTTCCTCAACGTCTCGGCTCCCCTCGGTGAGGCCCTTCTCGCGTTGACAGGGGTTGCGCTGATAGCCACGGGGCTGATCCAGAGGCAGGCTTCAAAATCAACACGTGAGGGGTCCGAGCTTTCTTGGCCCCTTACAATATTACTAGGCGTGGCACAGGGACTTGCTATAATTCCAGGGCTCTCAAGGTCCGGGATAACCACATCGATCCTGCTATTCAAAAACTTTGACGGCGAGGAGGCGTTCAGGGTCAGCTTCCTCATGAGCATCCCCGCCAGCTTCGCGGCAGCGTTTGGTCTGATGATTGTCAAGGGCTTCCAGCCCGACATGTACTCCGGGTTTGCGGCTATAGTGGCTGCTTTAGTCGGATACCTGACGATTGGAAGGCTGTTAGCTCTTGCTAGAGAAGTAAGTTTCTGGAAAATATGCGTGGGGCTAGGTACCCTGTCCATACTGGCCTGGCTGCCTAACCTCGCGTTTTAGATTACTCTTTTTTCTTGATGGCCGCCAGCGATGCGACGCCCTGTATTCCAATCGAGCCCATTGTCTCAAGGGGCAGCGCCAGGATGATGGTGTTGCTTTGGTCCTTGCTGATGTCATTCAGTGTACTTAGCACACGCAGCTGCATCGCGTTGGGATCACCCATGTTCAAGGCCGCCTCCCTCAGCTTATGGCTTGCCTCAAGCTCGGCGTTGGCCTTGATCTGGATAGCCCTCGACTCACGCTCGGCCTCGGCCTGAACGGCGAAGGCCCGCTTCATGTCGACGGGCAGGCTGATGTCCTGTAGGCCCGCGCGAGTGATATCGATACCCCAGTCCTTGACCAGGAGATCGATCTCCTCCTTGAGCCTCCCTGCAACCTCCTCCCTGCTCTCAAGCAGGTCATCCAGGTTGTAGGTTCCGATGATGTTCCTGATGGCCGTCTGGGCGTACTTGCTTACCGCTACGCGGTAATCCTGGATGCCCAGTATGAGCCTCTCGGGGTCCTCTATCCGCATGAAGACTACAGCGTCGATGATGACACTGATGTTGTCCCTTGTGATGGCCTGCTGCCCCATCAGATCAATGGTCTGAGTCCTGATATCGACGCGCATAATCGTGTCTATGAGTGGGACTCTGAAGTGTAGGCCGGTTCCCATGATTTTCTCGATGCTTCCGAACCTCACTATCGCTGCTTTCTCCCACTGAGGGACTATGTAGAACGCTGGAAGGACGAACGTTGCTAAAACTACTAGGATCGCTCCTATCGTAAACCACATTGTTTTATCTTTACCTCTTTGTACAATCTTTTCCGACTGTATATATCTATAGAAACCAGTTATTTAGGGATATTCTATATAGATTCAATAGGTTATTGAGTCATTTTGAATCCCCTGTGATAATGAAAACGAAACCTATTAGTTGCTGGATATTGTGGGAATCGTAAATATGAATGCGTACGAAAATCGCTGTTATTTTTCTTAAAACGTGAGTTGCCCGAGTGTTCTCACCAGAGGGATGAAGTTTCCATAGCCAAAGCCATGTTCTTTGAAGCCCATCCCCGTGATTCTGCGAGCTTTCCGCCATTCGCTTCTTCGGCGGTCTTCCGCTCCCACTCGGGCAAACTAACATACGTAATGACAGTATATACAATCTGAGTTGCCCGTTTTGGTCAACGAACGGTGTGTACAGCCTATTATTGGCGTGTTTTTTAACTCAAACAAGTTAATAATGTTACATTGATATGGGACAATGGAAATCTTGACGGGATTATTTCAACATCTTTTAACGGGAATGTCATGTTGTTGTCGCAAACGTGCAATAATTTGAGGCCATTTATCATTTCTGTTTATATGAAAAGGTCCTTCTCCCTGGGTCTGACTAGCTGACTCGCGTTGCTCTCCTCAGAAAGCTCGATATCATATCCCCTAATCAACGCAGCAGGGACCGCCTCATTGCTCTGACCGATAACCAACTCGGCGGCAGATGCCAGTTCATCGGCGACCGCGGTTCTCTTGACCTTTAATTCATAACCGAACAGATCTATTTCTCCGCGCCTATCCTTTATGACCTCAAAACCGGATGCCCCTATTGTAACGTTGATTTCTCCGTCCCTGTGGGCGCGTCCATGCGTATCACAGACAATAACTCCGACATCGCAGCCGCTTCGTTCTTTGATTATTTTCCTAATGGCGGTTGCTGACTCATCGGCGTCATCCGGTAGTGGGGCGACTATTGTCTCACCTGGAACATTTGACTTGTCAACTCCGGCGTTTGCACAGACGAAACCTTGCTTTGTCTCGGCTATGATCGCACCAGGAGCCATTCTCCTAATAGCCCTGGACTCGCTGAGGACCACCTCAACGACTTTCGGGTCCTTGCCCGTGAACTCCGCGAAATTTCGGGCCGCTCTGCTTGGCTCGACGTCATTCAGATCAACCAATTTTCCCTCTGACCGGGAGATAATGACATGGCTGTACACGTAGACGTCCTTGTCATCCGGGCTCATTCCCATCGACTCCAGTGATTCGAGAGTAAGCTTGACTAAATCGTCCCCTGGTTGGACAATGGGCATCCCTCTCAGCGGGATAATCTGAATTGGCATAAAATAGGTAATGGGTGGGGGAAATAAATGGGTGACGGGTGTTACTCCTCTTCGACGGGAATTCGTTTCTCGATCCTGATAATTGGCCGAGTTACGAGAGCCGCGATAACTCCGAGTGCCGCAAGCTGGGGGGCTATCAATGTTCCCACGGCCGCGATTGTCATGGGGATCTCAAACAGCTGCCTCTCCTGCTCGTTGAGCACGATGATTCTTGTCACATTTCCTTCCTTGATGAGATCCTTTACCTTGGATAGCAGGTCGTCTGCTGCGACGTTGATGTCCTCCCACTGAGTGCCCCTGATGCCTGTTCCGCACTGAGCGCAGTACCTCGCGTCTTCTGCTTGCTCTTTTCCGCATTTTCTACAGTATTGCATAGTTATTGATTCACTCACGTCTAATTAAAACATATCGCTAGCGTAATAGACTTTGGTCTATTTATTCCGACAAATATAGGTATTTGAAATAGAAAAGTTTGGGGAAGATTACTTCAGGAAGACCCTTCCGGGTAGCGCCTGTTGCAGGGAGGCCATGTATGTGTTGAAAATCTCCTTTGATGTGTCCAACATGAACCTCTTGTCCTTTCCAGCTGTCTTGAACTTGATCTCGCCTTGCCCTATGAACCCAGGCTGCTTCAGTTCGACGCTCTGTACGCTTGCATAGTGGATCTCAAAGTTCTTCTTGTCCTTAGCAAGAATCTGGTCAGGTGTCATGGAATAATACTCGGCCGTCTTCTTTGACATCCCTCCGGATGAACGCGCGTCAAGGCCAGCCCCAATAAGTCCGCCGATGAGTCCACCGCCCGCCGCTCCCGCTGAGGTGAAGTTTGCACCGAGACCTCCCGTTTTCGCCACGATAATCCTCCTGTCTGTCATGAACAGAGTGAATGTATTCACGGGAAAACCATACTTGCATTGTTCTATGAGGCCGGTTACTTGCTCACCTTGAGGTATCGGCTGTGGCGTGTAAGTTGGCTGCACCGGTTGCTGAATTGGCGGTGGTGCTGTATATTGTGGTTCCGGTTGGGGTGCTGAGGCCTGCAAGGGGTTTCCGCAATTATTACAGAACTTGTGTCCCTCAGTGACCTGTGAACCACAGTTACTACAGAATGGCATAGTATTCTCAAACTCTCAGGTGTATTGAAATTAATAAAACATAGGGAAAACAAGGGGTCTTTCTCACAGCTGTGGTAGTACCCGCGATTATACCTCTAGATCAAATTAATATTCCTCCCCAGTTTGGACACAGTGAGCGCTGCTCCAGAATCGTCCAATCCCTATTTTATTTTTTTTGAGAAAGTGATGGTGCGACTACCGGGAATCGAACCCGGGTCATCAGCTTGGGAAGCTGAGATCATACCATTAGACCATAGTCGCATGGGTAACACGATTGATGCACCTCCTTTTAATAAAACTTAGGATATTTATGCGCATTACATGTGCTTGTTTTTATGAAACTAGTGGCGGTGTTACCCCTTTTTGGCAGACTCTTTTTATTCTAAACGCTTGCATGAAAACCTTCGAATGTAGCCCATTTTGTCCTAATTAAGGCTCTTTTTTGCGTTATTCATACATATATTAACAAACGAGGCAATACGAACAACAGTTAAATAGCTTGTTGATGTAAATTGGTAATCGTCTTGAAAGAATGGGCCTGTAGCTCAGCAAGGTAGAGCATCGGCCTTTTAAGACCACGACGGTCAAAGAAAGCCGTTGGCCAAGGGTTCGAATCCCTTCAGGCCCGCCACATTCAAGGGAAGGGGAAGAGATGGCTGAGACAAGAGTTAGGGAATTAAAGTATCGCATGATGATCACAGACTTGCTCAAAGTAGCAAGTGAGACACACACCTACCAAGAGCTCAGCGATATGCTGGGCTTGAGCCCACCGATTTTAAGCCGCTATATGCGTGGACACGTCCTCCCCAGTTATCAACGAGCACAAGGACTATACGAATTACTCACTGAGATCACAAACATCAAGGACGCCCTCAAGAAACGTATAATGTTTGACGAGGACGGCTATTTTGATAACACACCTTTGGTCAGCGAGATCACATGGCTCAAGATTATGAGCAATTACGCCATGGAAAAATTCGCTGGCAGGCGGGTCACAAAGATTTTGACGGCAGCCGTGGACGGCATCCCAGTCTCCACGCTTGTCGCGAATCTATTGGACATCGACCTCATCATCGCCAAGGACAACAAGGAGGTCGGTATCAACGAGTTCATAGAGGAGACGTTTATCCCCCGTGGAAGTGCCACAAGGAAGACCCTCTATGTTCCAAAGACTAGCATCAGGAAGAAGGACAGCATCCTCATCATTGACGATGTAGTGAGGAGTGGGGAGACTGTTCAAGCTCTCGTTGACCTGGTCCGGAACCAACGCGCGGACATCGCGGGCATCTATGTACTAGTCACGGTAGGCGATGAATGGAAAGAGTATCTCGGAAACATAATCAGCAAGTATAGTTTCGAGGTGCTCATAGAGATATGATAAAATCAATAATGTTTTTATCAACCCAATCTGTATAGACGAGGCGAAGCCATGTTTAACCTCATAACACTAAAGGATACGATACGCATCGACCCGAAGAGGTTCGGTGAACCACTTCAAGAGGCAGCCTATTCTGAGCTTCGCAGCAAGTATGAGGGACTGGTAGATGAGGAACTTGGCTATATCATCAGCGTTATTCACTTAGAGGTTAACCCATACGGTAGGATTATCCCAGGAGACGGTGGGACCCATCACCCGGTTTCATTCGATATACTAGCGTTCTTCCCGCAACTCCAGGAAGTCATTGAGGGAGAAGTAGTTGAGGTCGCAGACTTTGGTACATTCCTCAGGATCGGGCCAGTAGACGCACTTCTCCACGTTAGCCAGCTCATGGACGATTTCATCAGCTATGATGAGCGTCAGGGCATACTCCTTGGAAAGGAGAGCGGCAGGACAATCAGCAGAGGAGACCTGTTCAGGGTAAGAATCGTAGCTGTAAGCTTCCCGAGGGGACGCAGCAGCGGCAAGATCGGGGTCACGGCGAGACAGCCAATGCTTGGCAAGATGAACTGGATCAACGACGATCTGACCGGCGGAGCTAAACCGGAGGAGAAATCTGAATGAGGGCTTGCAGGCACTGCAAGAACATAAACGATGTGCCAGTCTGTCCCGTGTGTAAGAACACAGAGTTCAGCGACGACTATAGCGGACTTCTTGTGGTACTTGACCCAGAGAACAGCATCCTTGCCGAAAAGCTGGACACAAAAGATCAGGGTAATTACGCCCTAAAGATCAGATAGAGGCGACGCCTACGCGAACTCTTGAGTTTAGGAACCTAGTCCTTCAAAGAGAGAAACGGATGGAGCTAAAAGACCCGCTGGGTGAGCTGTGGGCCGCAGATATTTCTGAGAACGTGAAGCGTCTCAAGGTATTCCTTGAGAAGGACAAACCTCCATATTTTGCAACTGTGGGCGATTACGTGACATCAAACATTCTTGAGGCTGGGATACACCCCGAGATAGCCGTGGTTGATCACAAGATTATGAGGCGGGATGTCGATCCTATTGAGTTCAAATGCGATCATGAGTCAGTGGATAACCCCCCAGGGACCATAACAGCCGAATCTCAGAGGGCGCTGTATGGAGCACTTGAGCATACTAACGGGTTCAGACTCGTGGCGGACGGTGAGGAGGACCTTCTCGTGTTGCCACTGATGGCATACCTGCCCGAAGGGTCAGTGATAGTATACGGCCAGCCCCGGGAGGGGATGGTTGTAATCACCCTTACCGAGGAGAAGAAGGTCTGGGCAAGGGATTTCATGGCATCCATGCAGGACGCCTGACAAAGTTTTTTTGATTACAATGGCTCACGTATAGCCATGGCATTTCATGGTGACCCATCGCAGATAGTGGTGGGTGAGAAAGCGTTCGGGTATAAGACGTTACTGAAAGACCTTTCATCTGAGATCATTCTCCCCGTTGGGATAATCAAGGGAAAGGAGGACGGGCCAACCCTCACGATAACCGGCGGTCTGTTGGCAAACGAGTTCTGCGGGGTCGAGGCAGCATCGCGGCTGTACTCGTCAATTGATCCAGCGGAGACCAAGGGCACGGTAGTGGTCATACCCGTGGTCAACATGATGTGCCTCCAGCACAGAACGCCTTGGTACCAGGTCCAGAACTCGTTTACGCCCTTTGACGGCAAGCACCTGAACAGGTGTTTTCCGGGTGAAGAAAACGGCTCTCCCAGTGACGTCCTTGCCTTCCGCTTGTTGCATGATTACATTTTGAGTTCAGATGTTCACGTTGATTTCAGGGGAGGGGACCTTCACGAGTCCCACGTGGAGCACACTATCACCTCAGTCACAGGAGGAGAACTTGACCAGAGGTGTATTGAGCTGGCCAACGTTTTCGGTATGATGTTCACCCTTCCGCGCCCCTCTACAAACAGCGCGGGGACCCTCATCTATGAGACGGTCAAGCGGGGCGTCCCCAGCATAATCAGCGAGAGCGGATTAGGGTACAGGACCCAGCCCCTTGAGCATTTCATCCAGCTCCATATCGAGGGTGTGTATAACCTGATGAAGCATCTGGATATGATGGAAGGACCGCCCGTCAAACCACCATCACAGCGTTTTATCCACGACGGTGAAAAGGTCAAAGCGGGCGCCTCTGGGATATTCCACGCGTATCACGATCAGGGTGACAAGGTTAAGAAAGGCCAAGTGATAGGGAAAATCACCGAACTCGATAACTCTGTTATTAAGGAGGTCATTAGCCCCCTCGATGCGATGGTCCACGAGATGCTTCCAAGGAGGCTTGTCTACCCAACTGACACTGTGTACTCACTCTGTACCGTTGGCGAGCCCACGGGGTACGTCTAATCAGGTTTTGGTAACCCTTAAAAACAGGCTCAGGGTTGTTTGTTGCTGATAAGAGAATCATTGGTCATTCCTCAGCATGGCATACGCCAACCGGCTCTAGAAATTGCCCAAGGGCAACCGGTGAAGGCCGGGCCGAAAGGCCCCGACAGAGGAGACGGAGAAGGTTGACCGTGGACTTTTACGTAAAACGAGGAAAAGACATTGAATCTAGACTTAACATCAGTTTGGAAGAACCCCCTGTTCAACAGGCAGGAAGTGGAGTTCAAGGTCGAGCAGCCTGTCACTCCCACGAGGAGCGCGGTGAAGATCGATCTTGCGGTCGCGCTACGGGTTGAACTCAACCAAGTATATGTAAGGGAAATCAAGACCCTGAGCGGTACACACACATCAGTGGGCAAGGCTCACATCTATGATGACCCCGCGCAGGCACTGATAGTGGAGCCCAAGTACATTATCGAAAGGAACCAGAATGCGGTCCCACCAGCGCCAGAGCCTGAGCCAGAACCTGAGCCAGAAGCTGAGGAAGCACCGGCTGAGGAGCCTGTGGAGGAATAATCATGTCAGACACAATTGGCAAGCACTATGAGATCAAGGACGGTAAGATTGAAAGAAAACGCCCATTCTGCAACAGGTGCGGACGCGGATACTTCATGGCCGATCACAAGGACAGGTACGCCTGCGGAAAGTGCGGCTACACTATCTTCAAGAAGAGAGAGTAATCTCCCTCCAAACCCATTTTTACCATTTTATAGGTTCTCCATGAAACTCTTAAATTGAACATACTGATTAAGCACTGCGGAGAGCCCGTGGCCAAGCTAGGATAAGGCACCGGACTTCTAATTCGGAGAACGAGGGTTCGAATCCCCCCGGGCTCGCCATTAATTTTCAATTTACGGTTTTGCGGTCGCTTTGCGTTCTTTTTGTGATAGGAAGAGATGTTAACAATTTTCCATCCCAATAAATGTAATTCTCAAATGGGGTCAATCACGAGATTTTTCCATATATTCAATACTATTAGTTAAATAATATCGGATACGAAGTGATTGTGTGAATAAGATTCTCATCGTTGAAGACGAGGCCGACATTCAGGCACTGGTACACCGCGTACTTACAGCAAACGGCTTCGAGGTATTCAAAGCCTCAAACGGTGAAGAAGGACTCATCAAGGCCCTCACCCTGAAACCAGACCTAATAATACTAGACCTAATGATGCCCGGCATCAGCGGACTAGAAGTATGCAGACTAATCAAAAGCAGACAAGACACAAAAAAAACCCCAGTACTAATACTATCCGCGCTAAACAGATCAGTAGACAGAGAATACGCCAAAGAAGCCGGAGCAGACCATTACATGTCCAAACCATTCCAGATCGATGAATTACTGGTAGCAATTGACAACCTAATGACATAGTTCACTCACCGGTGATGCAAATGGGGTTATGTTATTTCTGCGGAAAAGAAGACGAGACCATTAACTGTCCTCACTGTGGGATCAAGTTCTGCTCCGAACACAGTTCTCCAACGGAGCATAACTGTATTGCGTACAGCGAGACGAGAAGCTTTGATGTTCCGGATGAACCGGATCCGACTCCAGCACCTTCCCCAGCATCTACCCCAATATCTGACCCAGCGTTTACTCCAGTTGAAGCCCCACCTAGAAGGCCATCTCGGCCTCGAATCACGCAGAAGAACAGGCTACCCGTAGCGGTTGTTCTGGTTGCTGTGAGTATTGTCAGCATTATTGGGGTTGTTATGTTTGCTTCTGGTCCACAGACTCTTCCTGGGGTGGGTCCCTCAACGGGTGATCTTGAGCTTCACCTGGTTGTGGTTGG
>JABIBQ010000011.1 GCA_018652685.1 Candidatus Bathyarchaeota archaeon | reverse complement strand
TTCAATGAACAGCTAGACAGGGGCGAGATAACTCTTGAACAATGCATGAGGGAGCAGTTCTCGATGATTAAGGCTCCAAAATCTGTGATAGTAGATGCGATTGATCTGAATGTTGCGTTTAGACCCGGTTTTAAAGAACTCGTTGATTATTGTAAAGAGGCTCAGATACCTTTTGAAATTGTAAGTGCTGGACTGGACTTTGTTATTAACTATTTGCTTGAGGTTAGACAATTAAGTGGAACCAAGGTTCACGCTGCAAGAACCAGATATACTGATGATGGTCTTGAGATGGATTCCCTAGAATTGCACGATCGCAAATCCATTGATTTCAAGGAGGACCTTGTGAAACACTATAAAGACAAAGGATATTCCGTGCTGTACATTGGTGATGGGATGTCTGACAAAGGCGCTGTTACGAGCGCCGATTATGTTTTCGTGATAAAAGGAGCGAGACTGGCCGATTTCTGTAAAACTGTGGGAATTACCCATCAGGAAATATGCGATTTCCATGAAGTGACCGCGAGTATTAAACTGATGATATGATATCATTTCATGCGCACGCATCTTAAATAATAACTCCAAAAGATATTGCTGATTGAGATGTTCAATATCAGACAAGTTCTGAAGAGCAACTACGCTTTCATATTACCTGAAAACGCGGCGTTCACGAACATTCCGGGATGGGACGGCGCCAAAGTCCAGGTCCTGGCAGCCCCCGCAATGGGTTGTGAGTTCGTTGAGTACCTGATCAGGGTAAACAATGAGGGGAAGATATCGATCCCCGTTCAGGACAACCCAGAATATGTCTTCTATGTACTCGAAGGGAACGGCGTCCTCACGAAGGACGGAAAAAAACACCCTCTAGAAGTGGGGAGTTATGGTTATCTCCCCCCGAAAACGACTTGGAGTATTAATGGAACCTCCGAGGAAGAGATGAAGTTCCTATTGGTGAAGAAGACGTATGAGCCCATTGGACCAGAACTCCCTGAGTTCATCATTGGCCTCGACCGGGAGACTCCCGAGACTCGGACACAGTCGGGGAACGCGATCAAGAATTTTGTTCCCTTCGGGGACGATATCCTGTATGATCTATCTTGGTTCATTCTCTACTTTGATTCCGGGTCAGGCATGGACCAGGCGGAGAATCACCTCCACGAGCACGGTTTGTACATGCTATCTGGTGAGTCGCTATATTTCCTAGATGACACATGGTACCAGACGGTCCCAGGGGACTTTATCTGGATGCGAGCCTTCGTCCCGCAGTCCTGCAAGTTCTACGGGAAGGAGAGGGGGGCCTATCTGCTCTACTCGAACAGGAACAGAGACCCCTAAATCTAGACCGCCGGGGAGTAACCTGGTGTTTTTTCCCTCGATTATTTCTTAAACGCTGGACACCTTGTGTCCTTGTATTATCATGACTGTTGACCTTGTCATAAAAAACGCTAAACTCGTCACTCCGAGGGGTATCAATGATAGTGGACTCATCATTAATGATGGCATAATTGTTGGGATAACGAAAGACTTGCACCTGCCGCAGGCCGACAGGGTAATTGATGCCAAAGGGAAACCAGTCCTACCCGGGCCAATAGACGGACACTGCCACCACACAAGCCCACCTGACACAGCGGAGACAAGCTCGCAGGCTGGGGCTAGGGGGGGCTTCACGACATTGCTGGACATGCCTCCTGAGACAACTTTCAACGGAGAGGAGTACAGGGCCAAGAGGCAGCGCTTCTCGGGTAACTGCTACTTGGACTATACGTTGCACGGCGCGGCAGCATCAGGCTACCCCACGGGGAGTCTAGCGGAACAATGGGTTCAAGGAGCTACGGGCGTTAAGTTCTTCGTCTCCAATGCCGGACCGGGTTGGCCCCAAACATTTGACGGGGACATAATCGAAGGGTTCAGGGAACTCGCAGGCGTCAACGGGTTGGCCTTGATACACGCGGAAAATGACCAAATAATACAGGACAACTCCAGACGGCTGAAGGCAGAGGGGAGAAAGGATTTCCCCGCGATGTTGGAGGCGAGGCCGAAGATTGCCGAAGTGGAGTGTGGCAGGCGTATCATACAGTACCTAGAGGAAACTGGCTGCCGGGGCTTGATCGTACACACGAGTGTTCCAGAAACGGTGTACCGGGCAGCAGAGGCCAGGATCAGGGGTGTAAAGGTCAATATTGAGACTTGTCCTCAGTACCTTTACCTCACGACGGATGACGTGAAGAAGAAGGGTCCGTGGGCAAAATTCGCGCCCCCTGCGAGGAGTAAGGAGACAACCCTCAGGATCAGGGAGATGCTGAGTAAGGGATGGATTGATACTGTAGCCACGGACCACTCACCGCACTCTAAGGAAGCGAAAGAGGCTGGGGTCGATGATATCCTGAATGCCCCAAACGGCATACCCGGGCTTGAACCGTTCCTCACCTTGATGCTCAACGGCGTCAACGAGGGGTGGCTGAGCCTTGAGAGGCTTGCGGCGGTCACATCTGAGAACCCTGCCAGGATTTTCGGGCTTTACCCGAAGAAAGGTGCTCTACGTGTCGGGTCTGACGCTGACCTTGTCATAGTGGACATGGACAAGGAGGTCATCATCAGGAACGAGGATCAGATAACGGCGTGCGGCTGGACTCCCTATGATGGCTACAAGGTCAAGGGAGTCCCCATCCTGAGTGTCGTCCGTGGAACTGTTATCATGGAGGACGGGGTAGTCGTTGGCGACAAGGGGTATGGGGAATACAACCCCCGCCTATGATTCTTGATCCAAGATCATCAAACAGGATCCGGGATCATAGAGAACATTATGTATTTAGAAGCGTCCAGCGAAAGAAGTGGGGATAAAATATTAGATAATAAGACATAAGAGATGCACATGTAGCAATAACTTAAAGAATTTACAAAGGAGAAGAAGATATGGTGTTATGCTTAGCACGCTCCGGAAGCCAGAATTTCTAAAGCTCTATAGTATCCCCTTAATATCAGTCAGCATCGGATCAATGAGCAACTCTATCGCTATACTCTATGCACTTGATCTCGGAGCATCAATCCTACAAGTCAACCTAATAAGCACAGTAAGAAGCACCATGGCAATATTGCTCTTAATTCCATTCGGAATCCTCTCCGATCGTTATGGTCGAAAACCGATGATCCTCTATCCTAGAGCAATAATGTTTATCGGGACCCTGATCCGCGTCTTTGCGAGAACTCCACAACACCTCATCATTGCCTCAGTAGTCGGCGGGTTCTCAGGAGGGAGTTACTTTCCTATCCTACTTTCCATGATCGCTGATATCTCAAACGAAAAGGAACAACGAGAAGGCATCAGCACACTTTTCCTTTTTTCAAGCGTAGGTATGGTAGTTGGCCCTTCACTTGCTGCTTTCCAATTGCTAAATCCTCAAACCACAATGAGGAATATATATCAAATAACTGCGATTGCAGAATTAGGGGCTTTGCTCTATTTGGCCTTAATAATTAAGGAGACAAACCCCACTGAGGCGGAGGAGAAAACAGATTTCATACCTCAGATAAAACAGTTGATTAGTAAGACAAGTTTTCAAGGTCTTTTCGTTGTCGCTTTCCTTTACAGCTTTTATCACTCAATTTTCCGAACGTATGCCCCAATATACGGTCGATTAAACCTGGGCCTATCTGATGCTCAGATCGCGTCATTTAGTACATATAGAAACTTGGGGGTGATGCTAATTCGTCTTTCATTAGCTACAATCCTTACAAGTTCATCGATCTCAGGATTCCTGGTATTTGTTCTCGTTTTAGGTGGGGTGGTTGGTTTACTTGTCTCTTTTGCGTCAAACTATTTGTTTATGGTGCTGATCCTTTTCTTGGTGGGTGTAAGTTTTGGAGCTTTCCGTATTCTCACAAGCACATTAGTAGCGAATAATTCAGTTCCAGAAAATCGTGGACTTGCGAATAGTCTCCTTAATTTTAGTCAATCTACGGGTAACCTTGTGAATATTTTTACTTCTTCGATGGTTGATACCTATGGGCTCATTCCAGTCTTTCTTTTAGGTGGTTTTACCTGTCTAAGCGCAATCATCCCGACACTTCGTGCAAAACTTGGAAGATGATTCAACTAATCATTTTTTAGGCTTACACGTACGAACGTGATGCTTAATTATGGATAAAAAGAGAATGCGCTGAGATACATCTCTATCTACATTTGGGATTCGAACCCAACCCGTTGAAGATATGAAATCGTTTAATTTCTTTTCGGAATGTAACGCTAAAACTTGGATGATTGTATGGATGTCCGTGTTCATATGAAATCAAATACCCTCGTTCCTGAGTTGTCATCTTAGATTTTGAAAAGTCAATAGAATTCTATACAGAGATACTTGGCTTTTCGATTGAATATCAGAGAACGGAAGAAGGATTTGCATATTTGTCTCTTGGAGAAGCCCATATTGTGATTGATCAGATAGGCAAGACTCGAACATGGAAGACAGGAGAATTTGATCATTCTTTAGGACGAGGTATCAATTTCCAGATCAAAGTTGTAGAGAATATTGATTTCTTGTTCAGGACTCTGATGGGTTTTTGTTCAGATTCTTTGAAGACTTGGGACATAGAGAGTTGAAAATATTATGGATATGGCGATAACCCTATTGTAGTAAGGATCTGCCCATTCCCCCGCAAATATACTTCGGGTGCTTGTATCAAGGGAAATCATAAAACTCATCGGCGTCGTTTCATAGTATGAAGAAGATCGGTAATCTACGGATCGGCCAGACGCCCCGTCCTGACCTGACAGAGGGATTATTGGACATTCTCGGTCAGGGGTACGAAATAATCGAGGCTGGCGGTCTGGATGACCTCAAAATTGAAGATGTCAACGAGATTGATCTGAACCCGGACCACTACATCCTCGTCACCAAGATGAGGGACGGCACTGATGTCAAGATTACCAAGAAGTACATTATCCCCAAGATGCAAGTTAAGCTGGACAGGCTTGAGGATCAGGGCGTGAGGCTTACCCTCGTCACGTGTACTGGATTGTTCCCCCAGTTCAAGAGCAGGGGCCTGGTAGTCACGCCAAGCGAGGTACTGAAAGGTGTCATAGAGGGCAGCCTAAAGGCCGGCAAGCTGGCGGTTGTCTACCCCGTAGCCGAGCAGATGCCGTACGCTGACAGGGATTTCGGCAGGGAAGGCGTGGAGGTGTACGCCGACTGGGTTAACCCTGACGAACCGAATGATGTGAGGGGCTTACTG
>JABIBQ010000003.1 GCA_018652685.1 Candidatus Bathyarchaeota archaeon | reverse complement strand
CCAACATAGTCTCCTGGTGGAATCGTTGTTTTTGCAGGTATCAATGATGTAGGCTTTGCCTTAATCGGCGCCATTGGAGCTACCGGGGCTACTGCATACTGTGCAGGCATCGCCATGGGAGCCATTGCGGGCATTCCGCCGCCGAACACCTGTGACATTCTGCTGGCCGAGTCCCTTATGAGGGCGAACTCTGCGGCCATCCTGTTCATGATGACCGGGTTCATTCCTCCTCCACCGCTTGAACTAACGCTGAGCTCAATCTCTTCTAGGTCGATGATTACATCCTGGAGCTCGATCTCCTGGAAGTTCGCGAGCTTCTCAAGTAGATCCGCGCTGATGGGTAGTGTTACCTTTCTTTCTTTGGCCATTGAGCTCACTCCTTCTCTGCCCTGATGATTACCTTCTCCGCCTTGATCTTGGCGTTCTTCAGGATTATCTTGATTTTCATCCCCTGTGGCAGTCCCGCTATAGGCAATGCCCTGGCGGGTAGCTCAAGAGTTGGAACAGTGAAACCTGCCATTGGCATCTGCTGCTGCATAACCTGTTGCTGTGGCTGTGCTACTGGCTCCGGCTTCTTTTCCTCTTCAGGCTCCCACGTGTCCACGATCGGGTGCTTCTTATCCCTGAGCCAGGTCTTGAGATCGTCAAGACTTGAAACTGTTTTCTCTGTGGCTATCTTGGGGACGATCTCAGGAGGCATATACTCCTTGATTCGCTCCAAGATGTCATCCGGCATCCAGACGACTCTGTCCCATCCTCCGTCGGCTTGCATAAACCGGGGGCTTCTCATGTACTCAATGCTGAGCCCGTGGAACCCGTCCACCTGCCTTCCTCCGGCAGTCAAGTCGCTTATGGTGACAAAGTCAAGGCCGTTTACCGTCTTGTCCCTGTAGTTTCTATGGACAACGCCGTATGCGTCCACCTCGGGTATGTAGAATGCACAGCCCTCGAAGCAGCCGCAGCTGGTATGGGGGTAACCGAATCCGGTGTAGAGCTGGACTCTCTCTATCTCGCCCAGGCTCTTTTCCCTGATTACCCTGTTGACTTCATCGTATTCACCGGTTACACTGTCAATGATGTTTCCTTTGGGAATCTCAAACACAGGCCCCTTGGGGTCGACCTTTGCCGTAGCCTTTCCGTCGAACCAGCTTATTGCCCCGCAGTTTGCGTAACGTTGTGGCGTGATGACGCAAAGGTGGGTCGGAGCGAAGCTCTGGCAGAGGCTGCAACCGTAGAAGACTTCCACATCGTCGTCGCTCATACCCCTTGCCTTAGCGTCCCTTGACTCGTAGAGCTCCAGGGCGCTGTCGTAATAATCCTTGACTTTCTCAGGGTCCGTGATGAACGTGATCTGCATCTTCTCGATGAACGACATCTCGCTCTTGTAGAGCCTGAAAAGAACCTTGGCGAATATCTTAAGGGTGTTGAAGCCCTTTTGGTAGCTCTTCTTGCTGAGCCTCATCTGTATATCGTACCTCTGGTTCAGGTGCATGAATCCCTCGATGAAGTTAACGTACTCGTGGAGTCGCCTCTCGATGACGCCCTCCAGGTCTTTCTCAATCTCAGTACCGGCTACATCGATGATCATGCCGAAGGGAACGTTTGTCCCCTCCGGTATTTCGGATAGATCGTTTCCAATGATGGTGATCTTCCCGTCCTCGACCTCGTCAAGCTCTTTGGCCTGGACGAGTTCAAACTTGAACTCCTCCCTTGGTCCTCCCAGCTCGACCTGCATCTCCCGGCCCCTAATCCTTTCACCCTCGTAGATGATTCCCACATCTACCGGGATATCCTCAAACATTGACATCTTATGCTTCCTCCTCTAATCGTGAAACAATTATCTCTATCGATTCCTTCCAGTCAGGCTCCGGCATCCAGCCGAGGCTCCACTTGGCGTTCGGCTGGTAGTTCCTGTCCAGACTTATTGTTCGTAGACTCATTGCGAAGTTTTTTAGCCCTGACTCTACGAGCCACTCCATGTAGTATGCGAACCCCATGAACACGACCGCATCATAGGGTCCTTTCCCGTCGAAGCCCATCCATTCTGGGTCGCTCAGATATTTTCCTAGAACGAAAAGGGACAAGCTGTTGGCCTGGTCTGCTCCCCGTTTTTTGAACTCACCCACCATGTGGGCTGTGGCTACGACCGCCACCTTTGAGTTCTTCATCGCTCTAATGGTTGAATCTATCAGATCTCCGTCGTTGGTCTGCACTTTGACGGAATGCGATCCCACAACGAGAAGTGGACGTTTAGCCTTGCTAATGAGGCTAGCGGCAACGTTACCGTTTGGGAAGATGTTCGCGTTGGTCGGACCTGCGATCTCCGCGGTCTGTCCGAGCCTTGTTTTTGCGGACATCAGTCTCTCCTCCTTACCATGCGGTCTAGTAGAGTCGGGTCAGGGGAGCCTATGTGGTCTTCGACCCAGTTCTTCTCCTCCAGCGCCGTCATTACCTCGTCCCTCATGGTGAACGGGATGTCCTGTTTTCTCCTCACGTACAGGTGCAGGTCATCGGGCATCCCACCGTAGTGCCTCTTGTGGAGGTCGATGTAGTGGGTTAGCTTTACTGCCCTGCCCTTGTTAGTGTCGTTTGGCCTCATGACTAGTTTGGAGATGAGTACTATAGCCTCCTCTTTTGTCTCGGCCGCGTAGAACATGTGCTCGGGTGCTGGTCCGACGTATACCGTCTCGCCGTCCCTGGCGTTGAGAACCTTCCAGTTCTCCTCGTTGTCCTTGTCTCCAAGCAACATCCTGCGGTACTTTGAGCCGTGTGGCCCGACTACGACAGGGATTCCGAGCCTCCAGCAACCTGCAGCGATGGCAGCTGCCTTCTGGCTCATTGCTCCCCATGCCACGCCTACTGCACCTACGCGGTTGTAGATGTAGTCGGCGATCTCCTCGTAGTTACCCCTGAGGGGTCGCTTCGCGAATATATTGGCGATCTTGATGGCTGCTCCTGTGATGTGGCTGTTCGAGACGCAGCTGCCTACGTTCACGAGGCCGCCCGCGTCGAAGTGACTCGGGTATTTCTCGTATAGGTTCTGGCCGTCCTCGTCTTTGGTCATGGCGATGTTCATTGCAGAGCAGCCTGACGCTGCTACGATGAATCTTCGCTTCAGGAACTCCTCGGTTATATCAGCTACGTCTTCGTATCCCGCGGGGTAGTTTGAGCAGCCTACCATGGCCACGACACCCGGGATCTCCCCGAAGACGATTGGTTGGCCAACTTCTCTGATCTCTACGTCCTGGATGGCTCCTCGGCCGACCCGTATCGGGAAGGATTCGTTGAGGAGGTCATCTTGTGCGGCCTCTGAGATCATGGATATTATGGGTATTTGCTCAGGACAGGCGCTCTCACAGCGCCCGCAGCCAACGCATAGCTCGTTCAGTTCCCCAAGGGCGCTGTACTCGCCTTCCTTTGCTTCTATCATGGCCTTCATAATAGGCAGATTGTTTGGGCATGCTCTTACACATTCGAGGCATTCCCTGCAGGTAGCGGCTATCTCGGATAGCTCGCCTATCTCGATCTTTTTGTTGTTGCCCCTCTTTCTTCTGACACCCATGGCCACCTTGACCGCTATCTCGCCCACTTTTCTGGGCTCGATTATCAGTGCGCCAGGTTCCCTACCTGAGACTAGGTCGTCGACGACCTTGTCCACATCGTCATGGGTTCTGTCTGGCAGTCCTAGGCAGCTTTTCTCGCTGGCGGCGATTACTGGCACGCCTACACCGGCTGCCTGAACCATGACATCGGTCCTAATGCATTGCTCGTCCACGACGATGAGGTCGGGGATGCCTGCTTTGATGAACTTTAACTGCCATGAAATGGGTCCAACTATCTTGGATCTGTCATTGTACCTGCTCATGTCATGAGCCGTGCAGCACAAGCCGCCCAGCTCAACCTCGTCGAACAGGTCCTTCTCCATGAGGTAGTCGATTATATCGACGCTAGGCAGCACATTGTGGCCGATACACATAATCACCGGTTTCTCGGCGTCAATGGTACCGTAACCTATTTCGGCCATGGGAGCCTCCGGATCACCAGGAGGCAGTCCTAACGCGGCTATCTGGGAGATATCTCCTATTTCTAGGGCTACGTGGTCGAGCATCCCCGCGTGCCATGCCTTGGATTCAAAGTCTATATTGTCACCTTCTTGGCCTGTGTGTGCAGCAGCAACCAGCTGGACTAGTTCTTTCTCAACGTAATCTAAGGCTTCCTCAAGGTCCCCAATGGTTTTGGGCTTGTACCCGCATACAAGACGGATGTGAGGAGCCTCAAGCTTTGTATTCAGTACAACGTCTAGTTTGGTATCACTCCCGTATTCCTCTATTAGGTGGTCTAGCATGTGACGTGCATGTGCAGCGTGTGTAGCTGACCCGATGCAACACGCAAGCATAACGATTCGTGACTGCTGTCCCTGTTGATCTATCCCACAGGCTCCTCGTTTGTCCCCAGTTAGATCACATTTTCCGAATGTACATAGGCAGCACAGGTCACAGAAGGGCATGTAGAACGGCTTGTACTTTTCGAGCAGTTTCCTATCCCAGTTCCTCAGGGTCGCGACAGCGGGGAAAGGTGTGGGCCCCATGGGCTCCTCCCATTCCTCGTCAACCATTCTGCCGATCTGAATTTGCAGACCCTTGAAGGTTCCGATAGCGGAGTCCAACTCATCAATCTTAATATTTAGTTCTTTTTTTGACAACGTTGTCCAATTTCCTACAAAATGAAATTAACGGGATTGAAGTTTATAATATATGCTATAATTATTGTATTTATTAAAAAGCATAATAATTTTAGGATATTATAATTAATTTAAATAGTTATGAAAATGTTCAATCGGAAAAAATAATTCAAACAAATATCTTCACAGTTCACAATAAGAAAAGAAAATTATAGAAAAAATAGCAAATGGAAAAAGGGATTTATTTAAGATCCTTTGTGATAACGTCCGCGATTTTCTGTGCGATGATGGCGTCATCAAGAGTTATGGATGGCGTCTCACCTTTTAGCAGGCTCTCGATAAAGTGCCGGTCGCTATGCCTGTGGCCCCAAACCCTTGTTCCCTTCGCGATCACGTCGATCTCCTCTACCTCCTTGTCAGGCCCGTAGACGATAATCTTGTTAGTCCCGACCGCATGAATCACATTTGTGTTATCGCCGTAGACCTCGAACCTGGTCTCGGATGCAGCGGCGTTGACCGATGCCCCGAAGTGGAACGAGGTGACTATCCCGTTTTCAAACTTGGCGATCCCCTTGGTGTTGTAACCAAGGATTCCCCCGAACTCTTCAAACTTTGGATAGTTTGCCATCCAGGCTACATCCGTGTACTCGGACTCAAACACCCACCGTAGCAGGTCGATACCCCAGACGGAGAGGGTCCAGTCGGGGTAACCGCCTGCCTTCTCGATGCTCCACGCCCATCCCCCCGCGGGCCACTGCGCGGCAAGGTCTTTCGCCGGGAGGAACTCACGGTAGTGGGCGGCTATCGGGTTCCCGATCCTGCCCTCCTTTATCATCTCCTTGAGTTTTACGTAGACCGGCGCGAACCTGAAATTGAGGTTGGGCATTATGGTGATCCCCGCCTCCTCCGCAGCCTTCTTCAGCTCCTCTATTTTGTCCACGGTGGGAGAGACTGGCATCTCAACGAGGACGTGTTTCCCTTTCTTTATCGCCTTCATGGCAAGGTCATAGTGATATGGCGTGGGAACCGCGATGACAACTGCGTCCACCTCCGGGTCCTCCAGACCCTCATCGAAGTCTAAATAATATTTCACATCGAACTTCTCTGCCAATGGCTTGACCCTTTCTTCAACCATGTCGCAGAGAGCGATGAGGTTTGAGCCCTCAATTTTCTTGAAAGATGGCGAGTGTGCCTGTCCCCCTACAAACCCGACACCTACAACCATTACTCCAATGTCTTTTGACAAGTTAACCAACTCAGCCTACCTTTGATTTGTTGTATATATAATACTTACAGGCGGATTTTAATTCACTTAAATGGAATCTCAATCAAAAAATAGTCCATTGTTTAGCCATTTGGGTATGTTCGCCCAGACCATGACTTGTTAAATACTATGCTTAACAGTGTCAGATTAGTTTTCCTGACCTAAGCCCTTCCACTGTGAGCCCAATGGCGATCACTACCATTATTCCTGCGAGGTAGATGTAGATAGGCTGGTCGTCCATGCCGCCGTACATGACTAGGGAGACGCTGTATGTCTCACCGTCATGTTCAAGGTAGTAGTAACCTGCGCTGAGGTCGAGACCCTTTGACCTGAGGAAGCCGTAGAGCTGCTCCATCTCCATGACTTCAGTCACCATCACTGCGCCTCCCTCGCTTGCCTCGTCAAGGAAAGAGGCCACGACGGGGTAATCCTGCAGCCCAGACGGCTCGATGGGGATTAGCATATCGGAGTCGACGTCCGTCACAATATCTACCTCCACCCCGTACCCGTCCCAGTGGATGATGGTATTCTGGTAGAGCTGGTAAAACACCAGGGCCGAAAGGAGAGATATGACGATAAAGCCGACCTTTTTTCTGTTCATGCCTTTACGGGTACCAGTCTTAGTGAAAAACGTTTAGGATTCGCGAAGAGCTGCCAGGTATGGCCCAAAGGACGAGCTCAAGGGCTAGCACCAAATAATACGTCCACACAATGGTTAGGTGTTAACAATGGGGTCTATTGATTCTGCTTACAGGTTAGCCAGAGAACGGTACTCAGAGCTGGCCGTTGACGTTGACTCTACCCTCGGGGTGCTGTTGGACACACCGATATCTATTCACTGCTGGCAGGGGGACGACGTGACTGGTTTCGAGAACATCGAGAAAGGAGTTTCTGGTGGAGGAATCCAAGCGACAGGTAACTATCCGGGAAAAGCTAGGGATATAGGTGAGCTGAGAGAGGACCTTGAGCAAGTACAGCGTTTCGTCCCGGGCAGGCACAGAATAAGTCTTCACGCCATGTACGGGGATTTTGGGGATGAGGTAGTTGACAGGAATGGTATCGAGTTCAGACACTTTGAGTCGTGGGTAGAGTGGGCTAAGGAGAATAATGTTGGACTAGATTTCAACGCAACCATGTTCGCCCATAGGAACGCGGACTCGGGTTTCACGCTAAGCAGCAAGGACCCGGATGTAAGGGAGTTCTGGGTTGAACACGTGAAGCGGTGCAGGGGGATATGCGCCGAAATCGGAAAGCGAATGGGAACACCCTGTGTGCACAACCTGTGGGTGCCCGACGGCATGAAGGACACCACGGTAGACCAGTCTGGGTATCGGGAGCTGTTGAAAGAGTCACTGGACGAGATCTACTCAGTTGAATATTCACCTGACCACTTACTTGACTCAGTGGAGTCCAAGCTCTTCGGGCTGGGTAGCGAGTCCTTCGTTGTGGGCTCCCATGACTTCTACCTGGGGTACGCGGTCAGCAGGGGACTGATGCCGTGTCTGGACACTGGGCATTACCACCCAATGGAGTCAGTAGCGGACAAAATATCTGCAATAATGCCCTTTGTGTCGAGGATCATGCTCCACGTGAGCAGAGGCGTGAGGTGGGACAGCGACCACGTCGTAGTTCTGAACGATGAAGCCAAGGACTTGTTCCATGAGATCGTCAGGGGAGGTTATCTGAACAGAGTGCATATCGGGCTCGACTACTTTGACGCCAGCATCAACCGGGTTGGAGCGTGGGTGACTGGAATCAGGGCCACCCAGAAGGCGTTGCTGTACGCGTTACTGGAGCCGGTGGAACAGCTGAAGGGGTACGAGACCGAGGGGGACTACTTCGAGAGGATGGCGCTGCTGGAGGAGTTGAAATCCATGCCCTGGGGCGCCATCTGGGATAATTATTGCGATAAGAACAGCGTACCCAACGGTATTGAATTGAGGGAGAAGGTAAAAGAGTACGAGAACAAGACTCACACAACTCGATCATGATTTGGAAATACAAAATGAGAAAAAAATTGCACTACTCAGACTCATAGACCCAATCTTATACCCAAGCCTTGCAGATGTTCACACACACAAACGACCGCCTCTGAAAACCCCGGCTATACACGATAAATCCAAAAAACCCCATGCAATATCTGAGTTGTTACAAGCCCTGTATGTGAAAGAGAAACGGCCACGGGGATAGGAAAAGAGCTTTCATAATAGGCGTGAAACACTTTTGTTTCGATGAAAATAACGTATGTATATAAAGAATAATTCATACATACGAACTATCTCCAATTGCATGATATTTGTGTACAGGATTCATCAAGGGGAGTAGGATCGAGTACGAGGAAAACCACGTGCCATTAAAAATTAATTTAGGCGAAGAAAAGTTCAGGGCTATCCTTAAGCCCTACCAGATACTAGCCATGAGGTACCTATGGGCTAACCCTGACGGAAAGAGCTCAAGGTACGTATACGAGGCAGTAAACGAGGCCATGGAGGGAGGATCAATCAGCAGGGCCAGCATCATCAACTCGCTCAACGCCCTTGTGGATGACGGCGTCCTGGGATACCACGAGATCACAGGCAAAGGCGGCCACAGGCGGATCTACAAACCCAACTACAATGAGGTGGGGTTCAGGGAGTACATCGCCGAGACAGTGTTTAGGAAACTCTTGAAAGATTTCCCAGAGGAAACACGGGCAGTCCTGGCCACAGCCTGATAAAAGGATAGTATCGAGGCATTCAGGATCTCGGCACAGATCCCATTCAACTACTTACATATTCAATTGTCTCAATATAGATTGATAGATACACAGAGACATTGACCAGTCATATTCGGACTTAACAAATAGCTCTGAGCTCCCAAGGTCCGGCATATCCAATCTTAATGACTGCATATCAAACACTATTGTTGAGGCAGAGGAAAACACGTTTACAGATAGGGGAGAGAGATACTCCTTCAAAGATATATTCAGGCCCAGTTTCTCCAAAGAAGCGATAAAACAGATCTATTACGACCCTAATGTATGTAGAAACGTCTTCCAGTCTATTTAAAAAAAAGGGGTAAAACAACATAATAATCCGCAAATGAAGGAACCTGTTAAACAGCATCAACAACATTATCAAGAAAAAGGGTTAGGATGAAAACTCATGTTAACAGCAACCATCTGCGAGATAATCCATGACGACAAGTTGCTCCTACAGCGCAAGGCAGCAGGCAGGTTCGGGGAAGGAAAATGGAACGGTCCCGGCGGAAAGATAAAGCCTGGCGAGACACCGGAGCAGGGCGTCATCCGCGAGGTCAAAGAGGAGACCGGGCTGACCATACACGACCCTGAGCTGCTGGGAAACATCGATTTTTATTTCGGCGAGAAAGAAGCACCTGACTGGATCACATATGTCTACCTCGTAACAGAGTTCCATGGAGAGCTAAATCCCAACGAGGAAGGAGAGCTCGGATGGTTCACGACCAAGGATATACCATACAGAGAGATGTGGGCAGACGATATCCACTGGCTCCCATCACTTCTGGAAGGCAAGAGGGTAAATGGTACATTCTGGTACGACGAGGAAGGCGTGAAACTGGTCCGACACGAGCTTAAGGTTGAGTAAACCATTTACATCCAGCCGAGAACAGTATTCCATGCCCTACATTGTGCAGGAAGACAGGCCCCAGTACGAAGAAGTTCTCGACCAGCTCATCACACTACTCAAATCAAATCCTCCAGAGGCTATTGACGGTCATTTAAACTACGTCGTCACGAGGATCATCAAGGGAATCTACCCGCTCCGCTACTACCACATCAACAAGGCGATTGGAGTCCTAGAGTGCATCAAGATGGAGTTCTACAGACGCGTAGCAGCTCCATACGAAGACACCAAGATCGATCAGAACGGTGACGTCTAGACCTTCCCCTCTTTATCTTATTGCATGTTTCAGGCAAATTTCGTTGAACTTTTAAGCCTTAGCACATAGAGAAATATCATGTCTATTCAGAAGAGGGTCATCATATGCAATGGTCCACCCGGAAACGGCAGGGACGATATGCTTAGGGATCTCAAAGAAATAGCGGCCTTTGGATACCACCACCTTTTCCAATATATCGTCGAGGAGGCATCTCTCGACAACACTAACCTCACAAAGATCAACATCCTGGATTTCTACGACAGCCAACCACAGAAGATGGAGCAGTACAGGCTCAAAGCCCTTGACAAGATAATCAACAAGATAAACTCCGAGGGAGGAGTCCACATCATAAGCACCCCCGTCCACTTCGAGTGGAAAGGGAACAGGTTCGAGGGCCTGACCGAGGACGACGTACAGGTACTGAACCCCGACATGTTCATCATCCTCTTCGACGATATCGTCCGTGTCAGGGACAGGCTCGCTGCCGACGTCCAGTGGCAGGACCACAAGTATACTCTGGGCGAGATAGCTAATTGGAGGAGAGAGGAGGTAAACAGTGTCTACAGGCTTGCTGAGAGCTTCGTTCCCAAGCGCAATATCCAGCTGGTGGCCTACGAGAACGACGTAGAAATCGTTAGGGACCTCATCTACAAGCCAAGCAAGGAAACTGTCTACCTTAGCCACCCCATCACGGGAGAGGGTGCTGACTTCTTCAAGAAGATCACGAAGTTCCTAGATAGCTTGTCCGAGTATTACGTAATCTACGACCCTTATCTCATCAAGGACTGGGACATCGTGGAGCAGTGGAGGGACGCCATAAACGAGACTATTGACGCAGGACAGGAGATGCCAGACACATTCACGTTCAACATGGAGTACAAGACGGGTCCCGTGTCGGTCGAGTTCGATATCAAGGAAGTCGAGACCGCTATCAAGAACCTGAGATTCCAGATCATCGACAGCGACTACAAGATTATCGAGAATAGCGACCTAACCGTGGTCTACCACCCTAGGAAGAGCATAAGCGCGGGCGTCATGTGTGAGATGGTGTACGCAAAGGCACTGGCTAAACTGGTCTACGCTTACTACCCATATGAGCCCAGCCCGTTCTTTGAATGGTACGCTACCCGAATCTTTACGGACGCCGACGAGATGAGGGACTTCCTCATCAAGGAGTCAAGGATGACGGGTCAGAGGCCCCTTGATTACTTCAGCGGCAATCAGGACAAGTAACCCTAACCCTTTCTACCGACACCTAATACGTACCCGATGTACTCGGCGGTCTCCCTGTCGTTAAGGAGGACCCTTTTCCCCTTGCTCATCTTACCGAACTTTTCCCTCATCTTCCCGCTTTGAACTCCCAGTTTCACTATCTGCCAGAGGGAGGAGAGGAGGACGCTCCAGCCACCGAAGTCTTGGATCATATCAAGCCCCTTGCCAATGCTTACCACGTTGGTGAATGACTCCACGGAAACATCGGTGAACCCCGAATTCCTGAAACCTGCCTCCCACACGCTTGGAGTTCTTATTGAAAAAGGTAGTTCCGTGAGATATTGATAAACCTCTTCTCCTGCATCAACCTTACTAATTAGGTTCTCAGGTACATAGTCTGCCCGATACATCTCGTTTATGCCCAGCTTTCCCCCGTCCTTCAGCACTCTGATGAACTCGGGAAAAACTTTCTTGAGATCAAGGAACTGTGAGACGAAAACAGTCATCACCATATCGAAAGTCCCATCTGGAAAATCAAGATCATACGCGTTACCCACGCTGAAGGAAAGCCTATCTTCCAAACCCGTTGAAATAGCCCGATCATTGGCCCGCTCCACCATTAGACCCGAGATATCAATCCCCGTCACCTGAGAACCGTACATCTCTGCTAGATATGCCGAGTTCCCGCCGGTGCCGCATCCCACATCAAGGACGTGGCTGTTCTCATCGATTCCACATCTCTGTGCTAATAGGTCAAGGCTCGGCGTTCCTCCGATGTTGAAGAAAGGCACTTTCAGGTACGCCATGAAATCATAGTAGCCCAGATCCTCGATCTCGCTGATGGATAAATCTCTTACCAAGATTTTATCACCACATCGTCTCTGGAGTCTGGACTAATAAAATGTGAGAAAAGCGAACGCGCACAATGAATTGGTGTTACCCCATCCAAGGGAGGACAATTGTCTTGGCCTTTGGCACGTAAACCGTCAGTTTCTCGCCCTGAACATATTCCCTGTCAGTTGGGGCATCGATCATGAAGCTTGAACTACCGATGATTATCTTAACCTCTATGATTGGGCCAACGAACGCGTACCATTCAATAACTCCCTCCAGAACGTTGCAAGGCACATCGGGCTCATCAAGGAAGAAACTCTCTGGTCTGATGACACACGCCACATGCTGCACATCCTCTAATTGTACATTACCGGTGTTCACGCCCTCAATGATCGAGGCCCCGATGTTTACCTTGATTGTTTCCCCGACCTCCTCCACCATACCCTCGATGAGGGCTCCTTTCCCAATGAAGGTCGCGATGAACAGGTTCTCGGGCTTGTCATAGATCTCCTTGGGGGTACCCACCTGAACAATGGCACCCTTGTTCTGTATCGCTATCCTATCGCTGACCGCCATGGCCTCCTCCTGGTCGTGTGTGACGTAAATGGTGGTGATGCCCAACTTTCGCTGGATACTCTTGATCTCCTCCCTCATCTCCACCCTAAGCTTGGCGTCGAGGTTGCTCAACGGCTCATCTAGGAGCAATATTCCCGGTTCGATAACAAGCACCCTTGCAAGGGCTACCCTCTGCTGCTGACCTCCACTAAGCTGGTTCGGGAATCTATCACCCATTCCAGCCAGACCTACCAAGTCAAGGACATCCTCAACAGTCTTGTCGACCTCGTCCTTTGGCGTCTTCCTGACCTCCAGACCGTAAGCAACGTTCTCCTCCACCTTCATGTGGGGCCAAAGGGCATAGTTCTGGAACACCATACCCGTGTTGCGTTTGAAGCTGGGCTCGTGGGTCACGTCCTCGCCGTCGTAGAAGACTTTGCCCGATGTAGGAAACTCCAGTCCTGCTATCATCCTCATCGATGTTGTCTTCCCGCAGCCGCTGGGGCCCAGGAATGTGAAGAACTCCCCGTCATTGATTGTCAGGTTCACGTTGTCAGCTGCAATTATCTCGCCGAACCGTTTCGTCACATTTTCCAGTTTTACTTTGACCATTATTGTTAGACTCCTAGGAACGATGATTTCTGTTTCAGTATATAGTTCGAGATTGCCATGGCGGCTATCTGGACCGCCATCAGCATCACACAAAGCGCTGCACCTATACTAATCGAGCCCGTGGCCGCAGCTCCGTACACGATCTGGCTGATAAAGTATGTGATGGGCATCCTGTCCTCACGCAACGCCCCCAGCGTAACGCTTGCGCTCACCTCGCTCATGCTGTACACGAATCCCAGGATTGCGCCGTTGATTATATGTCCGATTATCAGGGGCAACACTATCCTGAAGAACGTGGTAGACCTGTTGGCCCCCAGGTTCATGCTGCTCTCCTCCAGGCTCTTGTCAACCTGCTGAAGACCTGCCCCGACACTGCGTGTCGTGAAAGGCAGCCTCCGTATACTGTACGCGCAGATCAAGAGCAAGGCGGGATCAACGAGGGGATCAAGGATAGTGCCCGCGAAGACATCGCTGAAGAAAAGGAAGTATCCTATTGCCAAGCTTATGCCAGGAATGGCAACGGGTAGCGTCGCGAGGGTGTCAAGGATTCCCTTCCCAGGGATGTCCCTCTTTCCCACGATGTACGCGATGCTGCTGCCTACTAGAACCATAACAACAACGGCGATACCGCTGTACAGTAGGCTGTTAAATATCGCCCCCCTTACCTCCGGGTTTGCATACAATCCCTGGATGAATCGCCCAGTTACCTCCGTTGGAAGCGTACCGCTTGTCGCCCAGTCAGTCGTTGCCAGAATAACTGTGCCTATCTGTGGCATCCCTGCTAGCAATACCAGTGACACGAGAGCAACGACGATCAACCCTCTGATCGCGGGTTTCGGTTTCCGCACTCTCACCGCCCACCGGCCCCCCTTACTGAGCATCGCGTAGCTCCGCCTATTCACGTACCAGCGTATCCCGATGTAGCTGGCAGCGGTCACCACGAGCATCAGCACCGCAAGAGCGGCGGTATTGGAGCTTATCCCCCCCGTTAACGCCTCTGCGAAGCTGTTATAGATCTGATAACTCACAACCCTCCGCGACAGGGGGTTGGCGCGCGCCCCTACGAACCCGATGGGGGCACCAAGGTCCTCAAGGCTGAAAATGAAAGTCATAATTGCCCCAGCGGCCACACCGGGGAGGATGAGGGGGAACGTCACGGTCCTGAAAAGCCTGAACCCCTTCGCGCCCAGGTTCTCAGCCATCTCCTCCAAGCTGGGGTCAAGGCTGTTGAGACTGGCGACCGTGTTCATGTAGACGATTGGGTAATAAGCAAGCGCCTGGGCAACCATTATCCCGAATAGGCCGTCGATATCAACTTTCCAGGGTATCAAATGAAGGACATCAAACAGGAGCCAGTTGATCAAACCATTCCTGGGGTTGAACAATTTCCCGATGACGTACGCGTTCACGAACGGCGTCGCCAATAATGGAACTAGCAGGGCTACTTGGAATATCTTCTTCCCGGGGAAATCGTACCTCCCCATGACCATTGCAAGGGCTACCCCGACAACTATGCAGATCAGCGTGACGTAGAAAGCCACCATTAGGCTGTTCATGAAGATGCCGTGGTCAGACCCCCACATAATGAGGAGCCCGCGCCTAACCTCCCACATGCGTCCACCGGTTGAGGCGAAGCTGAAGAAATCGGTGCTAGTGATGATATCCCAGATCCAGTGCAGGCTGACACTGGACTGGTACATGAACGCCTGGGTGAACATACTAAAAAGAGGTAAAACGAGGAAGACGATGAGGGAGCTGTACCCGATCAGCGTCTGGACTATAGTCAATAAATCGAACTCTCGCCGGATTTTTTTCCAGCTCTCTTCGAGTGAAAAATCCATGAGAGTCAATGGAGGGTCTCCTAACCCGTCAATGCTTGAAGGTCGTCGACCACGCTCTGGTACCTTGCGATGGCCGCCTCCCTCCAGGCGTCTTTGAGAGTCGCCTTGAAATCAGCATCCGTTGTGATCCTGTCGTTGATGCTCTGGGCGTATGACTCTGTGAAGGTCACGGTGTTGCCCGTCTCGGGATCAGTAAACTCTAGGTTCAACGGGTTACCGAGGTCTCCCGCTAAAGTTAGGAACTCCTTGTGAGTGATATCCCCTGCGTCCTCTGCGTCCACCAGCTCGATCCATGCATCAATCAGGTCTCCCTGGGCCTCCACTAGGGTTCCCTTGTAGAAGAACATCATTGCGGTCTCGTAACTCAACGCGACCTCGTCGCTGAAATTAATGGTAATTGCGTCAAGTGTACTCGTGTAGCTCGCTTCAAGGTCTGGCCTGGTCTGCCCGAGAGCCGTATCGAAAACGGCCGGGTTGATGGGCATCCTGTTGATGGACTCGTCCAGCCATATCTCCTGCCCCTCGGGGCTGAGTATCCAGGCAATAAATGCCTGGGCTGCCTCAGGCTCTTCGCTTGTTGAAACCAGTGCGATCGGGTCGGCGTTTACGGCTGTACCGTCCTGTGGCAGGACGTACTTGCAGAGTTCAGGTTCCTCAAGCTGCGCGGTGTAGCCATAGAAATCTATGGTGGTCCCTGCTCCGATGATTCCCTGGATCGCTGCATCCCTGACTGACTCGGACTTGTCGAATATCCGTGAGTTGGCTCCCTTCCGTGTGAGCAGCTCCCAGCCATCCTCCCATCCGTATGTCTGGAGTATGATCTCGAACATTCTCGTGTTGCTGGTGCTCAGGGTCGCATCTGCAGTTCCAATTGCGGTAACGCTTGGGAAATAGGCGAACTGCGCATAAGTCTCGTTGCCCAGGGCACTCCATGTTGTGGGTTCGGGCAGTCCCTCAGTTTCGAGGAACTCCGTGTTGATCGTGAAACCGAATGAGCTGATCGCGCTTCCAACCCATTTTACTTCACCGTCCGTATACCTCTTTGATGCTGCGCCGCTAATCTCATCTGGAATTATATCCAGTATAGCAGTCACCGCGTCGCTCTCAAGTGGGGACAACAATCCCTCTCCGTTCACAATATCAAAGACGACTGGACCTCCGCCCCACGCTATATCGATGTCTCCGCTTCTGGTTATGGTATCAACCCAGAGGCTACTGCTGACGCCTAGGAACTTTATCTGAGTCCTGTCAGTGATGCCATACTCGGCGGCGATGTCAGTTTCAAGGAACGCTGCCCTGGCCTTGAACAATATGTCGCTCCCGTGCCTCGTGATAATCTTAAGCTCAACCCTGTCTGTACCAGTATCTGGTTCCGTTCCAGTATCTGGCTCTGTACCCGTATCTGAGCCTGTATCAATCTCGATGATATCAATGTCAATGGTATATTCACCGTCTCCAGTCGCTGAGATGGATGAACTCGTATCATCGTACCCAATCTTGGATACGGTTACAGTGTAAATTCCTTCGTCCACCTCAAAGCGGTATGCCCCATCCGAACCAGTGGTGACAGTTCCTCCATCAATAGTCACCGTTGCCCCAGATACAGGATCACCGTCTTCGTCCGAAACAACGCCCTCTATGGTTGCCTTCTCGGGAGGCGTCACAACACCGTCTCCATTATCGTTTCCATCATCCGGTGGAGTAGGGGCTTTGTTAAACACGAATATGTACAGTCCTCCAACAACGACGATTACTGCTAAAACACCAATAATTAGACGCTTGTCCACTGAATACACCGATTCAGGTTGCTCATATGGGCATTTAATGTTTGCTTCATAGTCGTGGAAGATTATTTTAATGCCTCTCGACATTCTAGCGCTGGAGATTATCAAGATGAAAAGAAAACTAATCACATTAGTTGTACTCTCACTTCTTGCATTTGCAACACTCTCAGTAATCCCAGCGACGGCTGCAGACAAGCCAGTTGTTGTAGTCCACCTTAAGGGAGCCCTTGAGGCAGACTACCAGCTAAGGGCTTTGATGAACACGTCCTGGGTCGAGTGGAGTGTAGTCTACGAGGACATTGCGGCAGCCGACCTCAGCGGAGCGTCCATGCTGATAATGGTCCTAGGAGACTCCTCACAAGTCTACTCGGCGGACGAGTTGAGCGCAGTTGATTCCTGGTTCACCGGCGGTAAGACAATCTATATCGCCGCGGACAGCGATTACGGCACTGACCACCTAAGGCAGTACCAGGCAAACGCGGTTCTGGAGAAACTTGGAAGCAAGATACGCATCGATGATGCGTCAGTCGAGGACGCAACCAGCAACGGAGGCGCACCCTACAGGGTTCTCGGTATCTCTGACAACGTAGCTTCAGAGTTCGAGTATCTGGTCGCAGGTGTCGACCGTGGTTTGTTCCACGGACCAGCAGTTGTTGTTGGTTATGACGGAGGCAGCTACGTTGCCCTTTCAGAGGACAGCGTTGACGACGTGTACGTCATTATGACTACAAGCTCTGATGGCATCATCGTCGACAACAATGAGCCCGTACCCAACGTCGTGGTTGCAGGCACAGAGGGCGAGTTCCCAGTTATGGTACTGGAGAAGAAGGACGGTAATACCATCATCGCAGCGGGTGATGCCCCCTTCGGACAGTATATGGGCCTATACGGACCTGATATGCTCAGGGCAGACCGTTACGGCGCGGACGCTAACCCACAACAGGGAATGTATCTAGTCGAGAACATCCTGAGGTACGCCACATCATTCGGTGACGTTATCAGGACTCAGGAAGCTGACATCTCAGACAACGAAGCGGCAATCGCCAGTAATGAGGCGGAGATCGCTGGGCTTGAGGACGATGTTGACGACCTGGATGACGAGGTAAGCTCACTAGAGAGCGATGTAAGTTCACTTGAATCAGACGTATCAGCGCTAGAGTCGGACAAGACAGGTCTAGAGGCAGACGTTGCGGCGGCCCAGAGCAGTGCATCCACGATGCAGCTCGCGGCAGTAGCAGCACTAGTCATAGGCGTGGTAGTCGGCTACTTCGTAGGTCCAATGATCAAGAAAGACTAAGCTTCCTTTTTTCTACCCTTTTTTATTATTTATCCCGCTTGACATTTTCATGGGCCTCAATTGGGTCAATAATCGTTGGCGAACCAGACTAGTGGAAGTTTAGAACTAGGTATATTGTGTTCCCTTGCACCGCAACACCCACACTCAACGACGTATACCCACTACTCAAAATATTACCCCGATTAGCCCCACCATCACCCGTAACCATATCCTGCACCATAAGACTCAACGTAATCTTAGAGTCCTGACCCCCCTCAGACCTCATAGCCACATTCTCACCCGTATCACCAGGCAAATCCGGGTTATGCGCAAGAACACCAGTCCTCGCCAAAGAATCAGCAAAAACTTGAGCACCGGAGTCAGGATTATACTCCAACTCTGGAAGGTCATTACGGTACCTGTACACGTTCACCTGCCCAACCACAACCAGGTGAAGCTCAAGATCACCCGTTGATGGACCCACCCCCGGAAGAGTCTGTGGACCAGAAGCAAACATAACGACCCCGATAATGCTGACGATACTCACAGCAACCAGAACGACCGCTATGGGCAGCCTGTTCTTCTGCGTGATTCGAGGCCGGGATGGTCTTCTAGGTGGGGCCTCAACCGGAGTAAACGCTGGATCAGATATTGGGGTAGATGTGGGGTCAGATGCTGGGGTAGATGCTGGAGTCGGCTCCGGTTCCTCTGGAACATCAAAGCTTCTTGTCTCGCTGTACGCAATACAGTTATGCTCCGTTGGAGAACTGTGTTCGGAGCAGAACTT